>JBJKSP010000156.1:0-2602 GCA_046703865.1 Thiobacillaceae bacterium | reverse complement strand
CTACCGTTTCATCGAGGCGCCATTTTTGAAACTTAGAACGAGGTATACAGTGGCAGACGATTCGGAAGAGGCGAAATCTCCCAATATCACTGGAACACTCGCTGAGGAGAACGCCTGAACGGACGTTACAGAGGCTGGGCGCTCTGGGTGGATCGAGCAGGGGCGGTAAGCTATCCAGACGTTCGTGGTCGTCAGCTTTCGGAAGATTTGACAGGCAGCTTGAGGTTCTCTGCTGCCAAATGCAGTCGCGGCACTAAGCAGACATTTGTTGAAGCAGGCTTTCCCCCTCCAACGTCCGGAATGAGGTGGTTGCAGACATCTATACGATCTGACAAATCCCGTCAGATCAGGTCTGAGTTCTTGTATTTAAGAGTGTTACTGGCCAACCCGACGCGTAATGTATATTAGGTCACGATTATTTCGAACGAGCACCATGTTTTGTCCCATTTGTGGCGAAGAAGTAAAATTGAAGGACGCCCGCTACTGCCATGCCTGCGGGAACGAGTTGGACCCGGTAAAACAAAGGCACAGTCAGTTTCCAGAAGAAGCCCACGCACCGGGAAAACGAGAATCGAGATCCCCAGGGTCTCCAGTCGCAAGGCTATACGGGGTTTTCATCGTTATCTTGTTCGTCGGACTGATTAGCGGCTTTGCCGCCATGTTGATACCGGCGTTCGAGGGAATCCGTCCCAGCGGTAACCAAGTCGCTTGGACAGAAATCTTGGCCTCACTTCTTTTCTACGTGCTGTTCCGCCGATCCGGCCACAAGGGATGGCAGGGAGCCACGTTGGGGTTTGTCATTGGTTTTTTACTTCTGGTAGCCGTCAACGTCATTGTTGAAGCGAAACAAGGGCCGCACTCGGGTAGCCCGGATAAACAACCAACAGCGATGCCGAGGGCTCCGTGACCGTTTGCCGAAGGCCTCAAGACCGGTAGCGGTCGTGGAGTACTGCATTCTGGAGTGGCCCCCGGGCCATGGAGGTGGCGCAGCATCCCTGACGAGACTCGGCGCGGCTCCATGACCTTCCGGGGGTTGGCGTTGTCGGAAACCAGGGCACCGAAGAGATCAGCCGGTGCCGCGTTTCTTTTCTTCCTCCTGGGCGTCCAGCATGGCGCCGCCGGCGGCGGCGATCAGCACCATCATCACGGTCCCGACCAGCCAGGCGAAGTACCAGGAGGCGGCGGAGCCCAGGATGATGCCGAGGACGATGACGAGAACGGCGATCACCAGATAGATCACAAACTGAAAGAAGGTCTTCATAGCATTCTCCTCAGTAGGCGTGGTCGTCGGCCTCGACGGCCGCGCCCTTGACCTTGCCGCGCATGACATAGAACGCCCAGCTGGTGTACCACAGGATCAGGGGCACGAACACGATGGCCCAGCCCGTCATCCAGGCCAGGGTCAGCTCGCTGGAACCCGAATTCCACGCCGTGAGGCTTTGCGACGGGTCGCTGCTGGACGGCATCATGAAGGGGAACAGGGCGGTCCCGGCCGTCCCGATGACGCCGATCCAGGCCAGCGCCCCCAGCCACCAGGCAAGGGTGGGCTTGTTGGCGCGCGCCGAAAGGACCCCCAGCACCATGCCCACATAGGCCAGCGCGGGTACCAGCCAGAGGACGGGATGGCTGGTGAAATTGTGGAGCCAGGCGCCGTCGGCCTGGGTGACGGTCTGTTGCAGAGGGGTTTGGGCAATGCCCGGATCGGGCGAGTTCACCAGTTGGTAGCCCTGCATGTTGGCCACCCAGATGCCGCCCAGGGTGAACAACACCGCCGCCACGATGCCGCCAAGCACGACGGCGCCTCGCGCGCGTTCCTGCAGTGCACCCTCGCCCCGTCCCATGAGCATGGCGCCGCCCATGTAGATGGAGAGCGACAGGGAGAGCAGGCCGCAAAGAATGGCGAAGGGGTTGAACAGCGAGATGAAGCTGCCCGTGTAATAAGACGTCATGTCCCAGTTGAAATGGAAGGGCACGCCCCTGAACATGTTGCCGATGGCGGCACCGTAGACCACCATGGGCAGGAAGCCGCTCAGGAACAGGGTCCAGTCCCACACGTTGCGCCATCCGGCAGTCGGCAACTTGCTGCGGTACTCGAACCCCAGGGGTCGCACGATCATGCTCCAGAGCAGCAGCAGCATGACCACGTAGAGGCCCGAGAAGGCGGTGGCGTAGATCAGGGGGAAGGCCGCGAAGATCGCCCCCCCGCCCAGGATGAACCACACCTGATTGCCGTCCCAGTGGGGGCCGATGATGTTGAGCGCGACGCGGCGCTCGGTGTCGGTGCGCCCGACGTAGCGCAGCAGGGTGCCGACGCCCATGTCCATGCCCACCATGATGGCCAGTCCCATGAGCAGGACGCCCAGCAGCAGCCACCACAACACCTTCAGGATCAAATAGGCTTCCATGTCAGTCCTCCTCGCGTTTCATCATGGCGCCCACACCGGCATGGGCACCGCCCAGGGCCGGTTTCGGCTGGGCCGGTTCGTGGGGGTGCTCGTCGGGACCCTTGCGGATGAATTTGACCATCAGATACATCTCCACAGCGATGAAAATGGAATACAGCAGGACGAAGCCCGTGAGCGAGAACACCATGTATCCCACG
>JBJKSP010000155.1:0-13295 GCA_046703865.1 Thiobacillaceae bacterium | reverse complement strand
CCGCCCGGGCTGAGGCGTTGCCAGCCAGCGGGCGGCTGCTCCGCGAAGTCGTCCCGTTCGACCCAGAGCTCCCGGTGGATGGGTACGTCCCGTTCGCCAAACTCCGAATGATGGGGGTGGAAACCGGCGGCACGCCCCGTGGTGACACCTTCCCGATAGTTGGTCAGCACCACCTTCAGGGGCCGAATCACCGCCATCACTCGAAGCACCTTGGCCTCCAGGTCCTCCCGGATGCAGGCCTCCAGCACGGACATGTCCACCACGTTCTCGCTCTTGGAGATGCCGATGCGCCGGGCGAATTCCCGGATACCTGCTGGCGTGTACCCGCGCCGGCGCATGCCGTGGATAGTGGGCATGCGCGGGTCGTCCCAGCCGGCCACGTGCCTCTGCGTCACCAACTGGTTCAGCTTGCGCTTGCTGGTCACCGTATAGAGCATTTCCAGGCGCGAGAACTCGATCTGCTGCGGGTGGCAAGGCACAGGCAGCTGGTCCAGGAACCAGTCGTACAACGGGCGATGGTCCTCGAACTCCAGGGTGCACAGGGAATGGGTGATGCCTTCCAGGGCGTCGGAAATGCAGTGGGTGTAGTCGTACATGGGGTAGATCAGCCACCGGTCCCCGGAGCGGATGTGGTGTGCCCTCTTGATCCGGTAGATCACCGGATCCCGCATGTTGATGTTGGCGCTGGCCATGTCGATCTTGGCGCGCAGGGTCTTGGCCCCGTCCGGGAACTCGCCTGCCCGCATGCGTCTAAAGAGATCAAGATTCTCCGCCACGGACCGGTCCCGATAGGGGCTGTTCCGGCCGGGCTGGGTCAATGTGCCGCGGTATTCACGCATCTCCTCGGGGGTGAGATCGCAGACATAGGCCTTGTCCTGGCGGATGAGTTCTTCGGCATATTCGTAGAGTCGATCGAAATAATCCGAGGCCCAGCGCACAGGTCCGTGCCACTCGAAGCCCAGCCAGCGCACATCCTCCTGGATAGCCCCGGCGTACTCTTCGGTTTCCTTCTCCGGATTGGTGTCGTCGAAGCGTAGGTTGCAGTTACCGTGGTAGTCCACGGCCAGCCCGAAGTTTAGACAGATGGACTTGGCATGGCCGACATGCAGATAACCGTTGGGTTCAGGAGGAAAACGTGTGGCGATTCGTATGTGTTTGCCGCTGGCCAGGTCGTGGTCGATGATGGTGCGGATGAAATTCTGGACGGGTGCGTTGTCGCTCATGTTAGCCATGGGTGGACTCGGGCGGCGGGCGGTGAAAATTGCCCGCCGGACTGCTAGAATTGGCGCGGTCTACAACCATGCAATCCCGGCGAAAAGTATAGCACCAATGCCATTCAACCGATTTACCCTCCTATTCCTGGCTTTTATCCCCTGCGCGGTCATCGCAGCCACCCCCACATTACAGGATGCCAACCAGCTCTTCCGGCAGGGACAAAACGTCACCGCCCTGAAAAAGGTCGATGCCTATCTGGCCAGCAATCCCAAGGATGCCCAGGGCCGCTTCCTGAAAGGCTTGATCCTGACGGAGCTGAACCGCTACCAGGACGCCATCAAGGTCTTTACCGACCTCACCGAGGACTACCCGGAACTTCCGGAGCCCTATAACAACCTAGCCGTGCTCTATGCTGCCCAAGGCCAGTACGACAAGGCGCGCAAGAGCCTGGAACAGGCCATACGCACCCATCCCAGCTACGCCACCGCTCACGAGAACCTGGGCGACATCTACGCCAAGATGGCCTCCATGGCTTATGACAAGGCCTTCCAACTGGACAGGTCCAATACCTCGGCCAAGACCAAACTCGCCCTGATCAAGGAGATATTCAGTCCCACCCATGTGCTGGACACAAACAAGCCTGCTGAAAAAGCGGCTGCAGCCCCTGCAGCAGTGGCCCAGGCCAAAGCCTCGGCAGCAGCGGCCCCGACACCGGCTGCCGGGCCGGCCGGGGGGGAGCCGAACGACAATGCCACGGCACCTTCAAGCTCTAGTACCGCTTCCCAGACACAACCGGCTGAACATGCCAAGGCAATCTCACCCGCAGAGGCCAAGGCCGCCGTCAAGAAGACGGTGATGGACTGGGCCGCGGCCTGGAGTCGCAAAGACGTGAAGGCCTATCTCTCCTTTTACGCCGATGACTTCGACGCAGACGGCGTGAGCCGCAGCGACTGGGATGTACAACGCAGGACCAGGCTTGAAAAGCCTCGCTACATCAGGGTGAAGATCAGCCGTCTGCGGATCGACGTGGAAGGCGACAAGGCCACGGCCAAGTTCCATCAGCGCTATGAATCCAATACCTATCGGGACTGGAGCCACAAGACCCTCACCCTGGTGAAAGAAGGCGACGCCTGGAAGATCACGAGGGAGCAATGAGCCTGAGGCGGACCGGCAAGCTCCTCGCCCCCCTCATCACCCTCCTGGCAGCGCTCGGTTGCACGGCCCTCTCTTGGGCGGGCAAACCTGCGCCCATGCATCTGGCAGCCGAGGACGCCGCCAGCTTCCTGGGTTCCCCCGACGCGCTGGTGGGCAAGGTACTGGAGGAGATCAGCGCCAGCCATTTGGACAACGCCCTCAAGGACGTGGACCAACTCATCTCCATGCGCCCCGACTTCAAGCTCGCCTATCTCATTCGGGGCGACCTGCTGACGGCAATGGCGAAACCCCTCGACAGCTTCGGCGACACACCCCGTGCGGCCAAAGGCACCCTATCGGACCTGAAGGCCGAGGCTCGGATGCGCTTGATGCGCTACTTGGACCAGCCGAATCCAAAGCTCCTTCCGCAGCAGATCCTGCAACTGCAAAGCGAGGAAAAGTACGCCCTGCTGGCCGATGCAAAGCGGGCACGGCTCTATCTGTTCGAGAACGTGAACGGCGTGCCGCGCCTTATCCACGACTATTACATGACCATCGGCCGCAACGGGATGGACAAGCGGACCGAAGGGGACGGAAAGACACCGGAGGGCGCGTACTATCTCGACAATCACCTGCCCAGAAGCCGGCTGACCAGTTTGTATGGGGTGGGTGCCTTCCCCCTGAACTATCCCAACGAATGGGACCGGATGCACGGCCGAAACGGGCACGGCATCTGGCTGCACGGGACTCCCTTCGATACCTATAGCCGACCCCCACGCTCAAGCGACGGTTGTGTGGTGGTCTCCAATCCCGACCTGACCCAGTTGAGCCATTACATCGGGCCCGGAACCCCCATCTTCATCGCCGACCACACTGAGTGGGTCGACCCCACGGCCTGGGAGGCCACACGCCAGGAAATCCTGAGCACACTGGAACAATGGCGTGAGGACTGGGAAAACCGCAACGTGGAACGCTTCCTACAGCACTACCCCACGGATTTCATCAACGGCAAGGGGCGCGGCTGGGCTGCACGTAAACGGCGCAACATCGTGAACAAGGACTGGATCCACGTAGGGGTCTCCGATATCAGCATCTTCCTCTACCCGGATTCCGATCTGGCCGTAGTCACCTTCCGGCAGCAGTACACCAGCGACAAGTACACGAATGTCGCTTGGAAGCGTATGTACTGGAGCAAGAAGGACGGCCATTGGCGCGTGGCCCTGGAAGAATCGCTGTCCAACCCCATCGAGATCGCCGACAGCCGCCGCTGATTTCCACCTCATCACAGGACTCAATCCATGGTCATCCTGCATACCAATTTCGGCACCATTACCTTGGAACTGGACGCCGACAAGGCACCCGACACGGTAGCCAACTTTCTGCAATACGTGCGGGACGGCCACTACGACGGCACCCTTTTTCATCGCGTCATCGACGGGTTCATGATCCAGGGCGGCGGCTATACCCCGGGGATGGATCAGAAAGCCACCCGTGCACCCATCCAAAACGAAGCCCACAACGGGCTCAAGAACTCGGCGTATACCATCGCCATGGCGCGCACCCCGAACCCCCATTCCGCCACGGCCCAGTTCTTCATCAACGTGGCGGACAATGCCTTTCTCGATTACACGGAACCTACCGCCCAAGGCTATGGTTATTGCGTCTTCGGCCGGGTGGCGGACGGCAGGGAGGTGGTGGACCGCATCAAGAAGGTGGAGACCGGCATGCGCGCAGGGCACCAGGACATGCCCTTGGAAGACGTGGTCATCGAACACGCCGAGATCCGGGAGACGTGATTCCCCAGGCGTGGGCAACTCATAGCGATATCACTCGTCGGGGCGGCCGTGAACAGCACCATTCCCTTTACCCTGTTCATATCCGATCTCCATCTGACCGAGGAACGGCCGGGCGCCAACGAGCGCTTTTTCCGATTCCTGGAAACCCAGGCATCCCGGGCCCAGGACCTGTATATCCTGGGGGACTTTTTCGAGGCCTGGGTCGGGGATGACGAGGTGGAGACCCCCCTGCACGCCCGGCTTGCGAATGCCTTGCTGGACCTCCGGGACCACGGCACCGGCGTGTACCTCATGCACGGAAACCGGGATTTCCTGCTGGGAGAGGACTTCTGCCGGGCAAGCGGCAGCCGGCTGTTGCCCGAGCCCAGCGTGGTGAACCTGTACGGCACTCCTACCCTGCTGCTCCACGGCGACACCTTATGTACGGATGACCTCGATTACCAGGCCTTCCGAGAGACCGTGCGGGACCCAGATTGGCAAGCGGGCTATCTGGCCCGGCCCTTGGACGAACGCCGCGCCTTGGCCCGTGAACTGCGCAACCGCAGCGAGAAGATCAAGGCGGACAAGCGCCCGGAGATCATGGACGTCAATGCCCAATCCGTCATCCAGACCTTCCGCAGTCACGGCGTGAGGCGCATGATCCACGGCCATACCCACCGCCCCGCCCGCCACCAGTACCGGATCGACGGAATGGATTGCGAGCGCTGGGTGCTCCCGGACTGGTATGAAAGCGGAGGCTATCTGGCCTGCGACGCCAAGGCTTGCCGCCTAGTCCAATTCTGACCCTGAGCCTGGGCTTGGCTATCGGGCAACACTGGCCATCAAGGCTTGACAATCGAACGGTCGTTCTATAGGTTCAAGAACAGACGTCCCTACGCTGCTGCCCTCATGTCCGACGACCGTGAATACCTGTCCCGCCTTCAGGATTACTACGCCGAGCACAGGGTGTTTCCGCCCTATGCCACCATCGGCCAGCTGCTGGGCCTGAAGTCCAAGTCCTCCGTGGCCGCCATGCTGGCCCGCCTCAAAGGGGAGGGCTACTTGGAATCCACCCCGGATCGTCGGCTCAAGCCGGGGCCCCAATTCTTCGGGCGGGTGCTGGCCGAATCCGTCCGGGCCGGTTTTCCCCAGCCCGCCGACGACAGTACCAAGGACACGCTGACCCTGGACGAATACTTGATCGAGCACCCTTCCCGCACCGTTCTGGTCCGGGTCAAGGGGGACTCCATGATCGACGCCGGCGTCCACCCGGGCGACATCGCCGTGGTGGAACGGGCTCACGAAGCGCATCCTGGCGACCTGGTGATCGCCATCGTGGACGACGAGTTCACCCTCAAGTACCTGGACCGGGAGAAAGGCGGATATGTGCTGAAACCGGCCAACCCCGCCTACCCCGTCATCCGCCCCAAAGGCAGCCTGGAGATCTTCGGCGTGGTGGTGGGCATCCTGAGGAAATACGCCAGGGGCTGAGACGGTAAAAGACCCGACAGGCCTGTCAAGCAGGCAAATGCCGATGGAATGCCTGGATCAGGTCTCCGCGCCCAGCGAACGGGCACGGGTGAGCCGATCCCCGTTCTCCCTGCCCTGGGCGGCCTCGTCCCACGACGTTGGCAACCAACCGGCCAGGTGGGTCATGACCAGATCGGTCAGGGCCGAGATCCACAAAGGCCTTTCGTTCAGGGCGGCGATATAGCGGAACTCCCCCCCACCCGCGCCCAGGAACGTGGCCTTGCCTTCCATGGCGATCTCCTCCAGCGTCTCCAGGCAATCCGCCACGAAGCCCGGGCAGATGACATCCACCCGCTTGGTGCCCTGCCGTCCCAAGTCTGCGAGCACCTCGGCCGTATAGGGCTTGAGCCACTCGGCACGGCCGAAACGCGACTGGAAGCTGACCAGGTGCTGGTCTTCGGCCAAGCCCAAGGCCTGGGCCAGCAATCTTCCCGTCTTCCGGCACTCGCAATGGTAGGGGTCGCCCAAGTCCAGGGAGCGACGCGGGACCCCATGGAAGCTCATCACCAGGACGTCCGGGCGGCCGTGTTCCGCCCAATGGCTCTCCACGCTCTGCCTGAGGGCCGCCAGATAGCCCGGGTGATCCGGGAAATGTCGCACCGCGCGGATCCCGGGCACGTTTCTGGTCTTCAGCAGGATGCGCCAGACCGCATCCAGGGCCGTGCCTGAGCTGCTGGCCGCATATTGGGGATACATGGGCAGGATCAGGATGCGGTCGCAACCCTGTTCCCGCATACGCGCCAGGACGGACTCCACGGAGGGGTGGCCGTAGCGCATGGCGTAATCCACCACCAGGGGAACCGGCGTTTGCCGGGCCAACGCCTCCCGCAGCAAGTCGGTCTGACGTTCGGTATGAAGCTTGAGGGGCGAGCCCTCCGGCTGCCAGATGGCGGCGTATTTCTCCGCCGAGTGCTTCGGCCTGGTGTTGAGGATAATGCCCTCCAGGATGAGCCACCACGCGAACCGGGGGATCTCCACCACCCGCCGGTCCCACAGGAACTCCCGCAGATAGGGCTTCAGGCTCCGGGCCGTGGGCGCGTCGGGCGTACCCAGGTTGACGAGTAGGACGCCGATGGCAGACGACCGGTCGTGACGGTGAGGTGGCTCGGGCGTATAGAAATGCATGGACTTGTCGTTGCAAACGGGTGGCGCAACGGTAGGCGAAAAGCCCATCGGCTGCAAATCGCCCAGATCCGGGGGGCGCCGGTGTTCGCTCTCAGTGAACGGACATGGCGTTGGAGAGCAGCTTGGCGGTGATGTCCACGATGGGGATGACCCGCTCGTAGGCCATGCGGGTCGGACCGATCACGCCCAGTGTGCCCACCACCTCACCGTCCACCTCGTAGGGTGCGGTGATCACGCTGCACTCGTCCAGGGTGGCCACCCTGGATTCCGCCCCGATGAACAGTTGCACACCGGAGGCGACATGGCCCACATCCAGCAATTGCAGGAGTTCGGTACGCTGCTCGAACAGGCTGAAGAGTTCCCTCAGGCGGTCCATGTTGGTGAACAGGTCGGGCGTTTTCAGCAGGTTGGACTCGCCCGCCAGCACGTACTCGCCGCCTTGGCTCTTGAAGGCCTCCGTCCCCATCTCCACCACGGTCTCCATGAGCCGGCTGATATCGAATTTCAGTTCCAGCAGCTCCTTTTCCAGATAGGGGCGCACCTGTTCGAAACTCATGCCGCTGAAATGCCGGTTGAAGAAGTTGGCCGCCCGGACGAGCTGGGCGGGGGAATAGGGGTGGTCGGTGACAATAACCCGGTTCTCCACGTCTCCGTCCGTAGTCACCATGATGAGCAGGATGCGCTTGTCGGACAGCCCCAGGAACTCGATCTGGCGCAGCTGCCCGCTGCGCCGTTTGGGCGTGAGCACGACACCGGCGTAGCGGGTGAGCTGCGCCAACAGAAGGGATGCTGCATTGATCAGCCTTTGAGGGTCACTGGGCACCAGAGAGAATTGCATCTGGCTGATCTCGGTCTTGCCCAAGGGTTTGACCGTGAGCAGCGAGTCCACGAAAAGCCGGTAACCCCGGGCCGTAGGTACGCGACCGGCCGAGGTATGCGGGCTGGTGATATATCCCCCCTCTTCCAGATCGGCCATGATGTTGCGGATGGAGGCCGGCGACAGGTTCAGCCCAACCTGTTTGGACAGGGTGCGCGACCCCACAGGCTGGCCGTCTTCGATATAACGCTCGACCAGCGCCTTCAGCAGGATGCGGGCACGTTCATTGAGCACGTTCATTTAGTAGATCGCCGTCAGGTTTGATGATCTCTGGTGGAGTGTACCCATGGCTATAATTTCATGCCATGAAACCAAATTTCAAGACGATAGGCCTGATCGGCAAGTACAACAGCACAGGCATCGGCAGCTCCGTCTCCCGGCTTGCCAACTGGTTGACGGTTCGCGGCCACCAGGTGCATGTCACGGCCCATACCGCAGACATGTGCAAGCTCAATGACATCCCGGTGGCGAGCCTGCGCGAAATCGGCGACGCATCGGACCTAGCCATCGTCCTGGGCGGCGACGGTACCCTGCTCAACGTCGCGCGCAGCCTGGTGGAACACGAGGTCCCCATGATCGGGATCAACCAGGGGCGCCTGGGCTTCCTGGCCGATGTCTCCCTGGACACCATGTTCGCCACCCTGGACGAGATGCTGGACGGCGAGTTCGTGACCGAAGACCGCATCCTTCTGGATTGCCACATGGACCGGGCCGATCATTGCCTGCTCAAGACCTACGCCTTCAACGATGTGGTGGTCAGCAAGAGCACCATGGGCCGACTGATCGAGTTCGAAGTCTACATTGACAACCAGTTCGTCTACAGCCAGCGTGCGGACGGCCTGGTGGTGGCCTCGCCCACCGGCTCCACCGCCTACGCCCTCTCCGCCGGCGGCCCCATACTCCACCCGACGCTGGAGGCCTTCGTTCTGACCCCCATTTGCCCCCACACCCTGTCCGCGCGCCCCATCGCCGTGAACAGCCGCTCAGAGATCGAGATCAACCTCATCCATGCCGACGACGCCCGGGTACACTTCGACGGTCAACAGCACTCGGACATGGTCGTGGGCGACCGAGTGGTGATACGCCGGTCTCAGAACAGCGTGCGCCTGCTCCACCCCGTGGGCCACAACTATTACGACACGCTGCGGCAAAAGCTGCATTGGGGGGAAAAGCTTTGAAGGCGCTGCTGGCAGGATTCAAGGGACAAAGACACGTCACACCCTCCAGCCGGTATCCTCGCAACCTACTGTTTGAACTGGCATGCTCCGGTCCCTGACCGTTACCAACTTCGTCCTGGTGGAACAACAGGAGCTTGTCCTGGACCCGGGCTTCTCCGTGCTCACAGGGGAGACCGGCGCAGGCAAGTCCATCCTGCTGGATGCCCTGGGCCTGGCCCTTGGGGAACGCGCAGATCCACAGGCCGTGCGCGAAGGGGCCAGCCGTGCGGACATCAGCGCGGAGTTCAGCCTTGCCAACGTCCCCACGCTGCGCCATTGGTTGGAAGAGAACGACCTGCAAGGCGACGAGGAGACGCTGCTTCTGAGGCGCGTCGTGGAATCGAGCGGACGTACCCGCGGGTATATCAATGGCCATCCCGTGACGCTGCAACAGCTCAAGGACGCCGGCGAACACCTGGTGGATATCCACGGTCAGCACGCCCACTATTCCCTGTTGCGTCCCCAGGTGCAACGCCAGCTCCTGGATGGTTATGCCGAGGCCGGTGAGCTCTCACGCCAGGTGGCCGCGGCCTACCGGAGCTGGCAGCAAGCCGTCCGGCGCCGACGCGAGGCAGAGGTCCAGGCCACCTCCGATGCGGGCGAAAGGGATCAGCTGCGCGGGGTAGTGGAGGAACTCACCGCCCTGGATTTCCGAGCCGAGGAGTGGGAGGAACTTCAGGAATCCCACCGTCGCCTGGCCCATGCGGCCGAGCTCATCAGCGGGGTGCAGGCGGTAAGCACCCTCATGGATGCCGACGGTGAGGGGATATTGGCGCTTCTGGCAAGTGCCCGCAGCCGATTGAACGATCTGGTCCCCTATGATGCCCACCTATTGGATCCACACCAGGCCCTGGAGGATGTCCTGATCCAGCTCCAGGAAACGGTACGCGATCTCAACCGCTATGCCGAGGGCGTGGAGCTTGACCCGGCCGCCCTTGCAAGGGCGGAGGCCCGAATCGCCCAGGTAACGGATGTGGCGCGCAAGCTGCGTGCCCGTCCGGAAGAACTTGACGCGGTGCTGGCATCCAGCCGCAGCCACCTTGACGAATTGGACAGAAACAGGGATCTGGAGGCCTTGGCTCGGGCCGCGTCCGAGGCCGAAGCGGCCTATCTCTGCCTGGCTCAAGAACTGTCCGCCAGGCGGCGCGAGGCCGGGGCAAGGCTAGCCGGCGCCGCGACCTCGGCCATGCAGGGGTTGGCCATGAAAGGTGGGACCTTCGATGTTGCACTCCACCCCTGCACGCCGGAGGCAGGCGGCCTGGAGGAGGTGGAATTCCTGGTCTCCCCCCATCCCGAGCAAGCCCTGCGTCCCCTCACCAAAACCGCCTCGGGTGGAGAGCTGTCCCGCCTGGGGCTGGCCCTGCAGACGGTCCTTTCTTCCCAATCCGGGGCGGGCACCCTGATCTTCGACGAAGTGGATGCAGGGGTCGGGGGTGGGGTGGCGGAGGTCGTGGGCCGCATGCTTTCTTCCCTGGGCAGGGACAGACAGGTATTGTGCGTCACACACTTGGCCCAGGTGGCGGCACGCGCCGATCGACACTGGCGTGTAAGCAAGCGGGTCGTGGACGGCCATCACTTGCTCACCCGAGTCGAGCGGCTGGAATCCGGTCAGCGCGTCGAAGAAATCGCTCGCATGCTGGGCGGCGTGAAGATCACGGACACGACGCGCCGCCATGCCCGGGAGATGCTGGAGACCGCCTGAGTCCCCTCAATCGCCTTGAACCTCTCGGGCGTTTCGATAGGGACAATCCTTACGCACGCAGTCCGCGTACAGGTACAGGCTGTGTTCGTGGATATGAAATCCGCGCTGTTCGGCGATCTTGCGCTGCCGCCGCTCAATCTCTTCATCGACGAATTCTTCCACGCGGCCGCACTGCAGGCACAGGAGGTGGTCATGATGCCCCCCCTGGTTCAGCTCATAGATGGCCTTGTCGTTGTCGAAGTGGTGGCGGATGAGGATGCCTGCCTGCTCGAACTGGGTCAGCACGCGGTAGACGGTTGCCAGTCCCACGTCCACATTCTCGTTCAGCAGGAGCCGATACACCTCGTCGGCCGTGAGGTGCCTCTTCTCCGCCTGTTCGAACAGGCCCAGGATACGCAGACGCGGGGCGGTCGCTTTCAACCCCATGCTTTTCAATTGTTCGCTATCGGTCATTGGTGTGACGTTCCTCGCTAACGCACGTTATCATAGCGCGGCTTTGCGCCGCTTCCCATGGACACGCCCGAATGAACAAAGCCCTCCTCGTTGTCGGCCTGATTCTCGCAGGATGCAGCAGTCTCAAGAACCCCATCAATGCCATCACCCCTTACAAATTAGACATCCCCCAGGGCAATGTGGTGACCCAGGACATGCTGGACAAGCTCAAACCCGGCATGACCCGGGCCCAGGTCCGCTTCGTGCTCGGCACCCCTCTGGTGGTGGACCCATTCCGCGTCAATCGCTGGGACTACGTGTATCGGCTCGAGAAGGCAGGCCGGCTGGTGCAACAGCGGCACATCACCGTGGTCTTCGAAAATGACGTTCTCAAGGGTATCGAAGGCAATGTGGTGCCTGCCGCCGTCAAGGACGGGTCCAAGTCCAAGGGAGACACGCCGTGAACCGGAGGGTGGCGGTTGCCGGCAGTTCAGGACGCATGGGCCGGACCCTGCTCGAGGCCGTTTCCGCAGCGACCGACCTGGACCTGGCGGCGCCCCTGGATCGTCCCGGCAGCCCCTATCTGGGCAGGGACGCGGGCGAACTGGCAGGCACCCACTTCGGTTTGTCCGTCACCGACGACGTTCACCGCGCGCTGCAAGATGCAGACGTCTTGATCGATTTCACCCGTCCTGAGGCCACCCTCAACCACCTGAGCGCCTGCCGGGCCGCCGGGGTGGCCATGGTGATCGGGACCACAGGCTTCGAACCGCCCGGCAAAGACGCCATTCAGGACGCCGCCCGACATATACCCATCGTATTCGCGCCCAACATGAGCGTCGGTGTCAATCTGGTCTTCCGGCTTCTGGATCTGGCGGCGGGTGTGCTTCAGGAAGGCTATGACGTGGAGATCATCGAGGCCCACCACCGCCACAAAGCGGATGCCCCTTCCGGGACAGCCCTGCGCATGGGAGAAGTGGTGGCCGCCGCATTGAGGCGGGATCTCAAAACCCATGCCATTTACGGCCGCGAGGGGATCACCGGGGAACGCCACCCCGAGACCATCGGTTTCGCCACGGTGCGGGGGGGCGATATCGTAGGCGACCATACCGTGATGTTTGCAGGCATCGGGGAACGCGTGGAGATCAGCCACAAGGCCAGCAGTCGCATGACCTTCGCCTTGGGGGCGTTACGCGCCGTGCGCTTCCTGGCCGACAAGACGGACGGGTTGTATGACATGCAGGATGTACTGGGGCTGCGATGATGCGGTAGTGGTAGCATTCACATCGGGATGAGGGAGACATAACGGTGACATCACTTTCGGGCCGGAAGCGGCTGGGCGAAGGTTAGCCCATGCGGCGTCTGGCTTCCGCTGCTGCCTTTTTATTTGCAGTCTGTCTAGGGTTCGGCGCCCATGCCGTAGAGGTCATCGCCAACAAAGACGTGGCCACCAACCAGCTGAGCTTGATTACCGCACGCTCCATCTTCGCCATGCGTCAGACCCGCTGGCCCGACGGCATGCCGGTCAGAGTCTTCGTACTCCCGGACGACAATCCCGTCAACAGCGCCTTCTGCAAGGAGATACTGAACCTCTATCCTTATCAGTTGCGTCAAACCTGGGATCGTCAGGTCTATTCGGGCACAGGCCAAGCCCCGACGATAGTTGGGACGGAAAAGGAGATGGTCGAGCGAGTGGCCTCAACACCTGGCGCAATTGGCTATGTACGGAAGGTAAAACCCCATGATGCGGTACGTGTTATCCCCGTGCAGTAAGGCCGCGTTGATTGCTGGCCTGGTTGCGACTTGGCCGGCCCAGGCCATTGACTTGGGCGATACGGCCCAACTTCACGGCTTTTTCAGCCAGGCAGTCGCAAACTCCAGCGCTAACAACTTCGGAGGGGACAGCGCGAATAGCCTGGCCTGGGACCTGCGGGACATAGGGGCCAACCTGTCTTGGCGCCCCACGCCGGACTGGCTGGTGTCCGCCCAGGGACTCATGCGTTGGGCGGGCAAGACGGACAATGGAAGTCTACGGTTGGATTATGGCTTCGTGGATCGTTCCTTTACGATCGGGGATGATCGTATAGGGATCCAGATCGGGAAGATCAAGAACCCCTACGGCTTCTACAACACGACGCGGGACGTGGCCCAAACCCGTCCCGGCGTCATCCTGCCCCAGTCTATTTACCTCGACAGAATACGTGACTTCTTCCTAGCAGCCCCGGGTGTAACTGTGTATGGAGAACACAATAAGGGGGACTACACTTTCAGTTGGCACGCGGGAATCA
>JBJKSP010000154.1:0-10115 GCA_046703865.1 Thiobacillaceae bacterium | reverse complement strand
CTGGCCCACCCGGAATTCGCACGGGCCGTGGACCAATACCTGGAACGGGAAGCCCGTGGGGTCGCCCACCACGTGGACGAACTCAACGAGCACGGGCCGTACAAGGATGGGAGATGAGCGCAGTCGCCAGGTCCCGGTGCAGAACAGGACCGAGCAGGCCGGCGGTTTGCTTAGGCGGGGCATGAGAAAACCTCCCGGTCGGGCGGAGGCCTCCATTCGTGGGGAATAGATGGCCGGATCGCGCCAATCCATGGATTTGCTGATACATTTCAGCCACATAAAAATGGGGAAATGAGGGCGGGACTCGACGATGTCCGAAACGCCGACCGAAACCGAAGAGATCTATCCGGAGTTGCTGGAGGAATACCTCAACGATCTGCATGGGCAGGGCTCGGAGATCGAGCAGGCCGTAAGCCGGCTCCGGCAGGCGTCCGGGGATGCGGACCTGTTGTCCGGTCTGTTTCGCGCCTTCCACAACCTGAAGGGGGCGGCGGCCATGTGCCGGTTCGAGCCGGGTGTCGCGGTTGCGCATCGGATCGAGTCCGTGCTGGACAGGATGCGCACCGGTGAAATATCCATGTCCCCCCTGTTGGGCGAGACGATCATGCTGACTCTGGACCGGCTGGAGCTGGCCGCCGGCGCCCTGATGGAAGGGCAGTCCATCGACGGTCTGCGGCTGGGTCATCTGGCCCGCGGCCTGGACGACCTGGCAACGGCGCCGCCCGAGCGGGTCGACAGCGTGGCCGGCGAGGTCATCGAGCACGTCTCCGGGTTTCGGCCCGGCCCCTCAGGCGAGGAACTGGCATCCCTGGCGTTGGCAGCGAACATAAGCGAAGACCCCGCCGCAGACCTGGTCTTCTTTCGCCGCCTCGCCCTCCAGCTGGAGCAGCGCTCCCCCCTTTTCCAGGGACGCACCGCGCGCATCCGCCAGCTCGCCCTGGCGATGAACGTCGCCGCCGGCAAGCCCGTCGATCCCATGCAGCTGGAGGCCGCGGTCTACATGCACGACGTGGGCATGATGTTCCTGCCCGAGCCGCTCTGGCTCAAGCCCGGCAGGCTGGACGAGGAGGAGTGGGCCCAGATGCGGCTGCATCCCAGTTTCGCTGCGGACCTGCTGGGCCGCATGAAGGGTTGGTCCGAGGCCGCACTCATGGTGCTGCAGCATCATGAGAAGGCGGACGGGACGGGCTATCCGGACGGGCGCAAGGCTGAAGGGGCCTGCGCCGGGGCCAAGATCCTGGCCGTGGCGGATGCCTTCGAGGCGGTGACGCTCAGGCATGCCCATCGCGGGCAAAAGGTCTCCACGCTGCGTGCCGCCGCAGAGATCAACGGTTGCGAGGGCCAGTTCGATGCCGAATGGATCGGGCCGTTCAACCGGATCGTCCGGACGCTGCTGTAGCTCTGGAAGTTGCGGCGATGACGTACGAGCAGATCACCTGGCAATGCGATGGCCAAGGCTTCTCCCTGGGCCTCGATCGGGCCGGCACGGGGCCGACCATCCTCTTGTTGCCCGCGCTCAGCTCCATTTCGACTAGGCGCGAGATGCAACCCTTGCAGGAGCGTCTCGCCCGGTCGTTCAGCACCGTCTCCGTAGATTGGCCCGGATTCGGCGAGCTGCCCAAGCCCTTCGTCGATTGGCGGCCGGAGATTTATGAGGCGTACCTGAACCTCCTGGTCACGCTGGTCGTGCCGAGTCCGGCCGGGATCATCGCGGCCGGCCATGGGGCGGGCTACGTGCTCAGATATTGTGCGGGGCATGGACCGCCCGCGCAGCGGCTGGTGTTGTTGTCCCCCACCTGGCGCGGGCCGCTGCCGACCATGATGGGCGGGGACCGCCCACAGTTTCCCAAGATCGCCAAAGCGGTGGACCGGCCGTTTCTGGGTCCGATGCTTTACGGCCTGAACGTCAACCGGCCGGTCGTCGGCATGATGGCGCGCGGACACGTCTACGCCGATCCCGCGTGGATCGGGGCAGAGCGCATGGAGGCGAAACTCGCCGTGACGCGGACGCCGGGGGCTCGACACGGCTCGGTGCGTTTCGTGACCGGTCGTCTCGATCCCTTCAGAAGCCGGGAGGAAATGCTGACGGCAGCGCGGCGGGTCGCCGCCCCCATGCTCGTTCTCTTCGCCGAGGCTGCCCCGGTCAAGTCCCGCACTGAGATGGAGGCACTCGCCGCATTGCCCAATGTGCAGACCCTACGGCTTCCCAAAGGCAAGCTCTCCTTCTACGAGGAGTTTCCCGACCAGACCGCCGATGTGATCGGTCCGTATCTGGCCAGCTTGCCGGAAGCCCATCGCCTCAGGGATACCGGCTGAGTTTGTGTCCAGCCCTGCCCAGGAAGTTTGAGCAAAGCCGACGTTTCAGGGGCTCATTCAACGGAATGCTTGGAAGAATGATCTCCACAGGGTTTGGGCTCAGCGCAAACCCTGTGGCCTCTCGGGCATGTGGCTGTTCCGGCTGGTCGTCTTACCGACCGGGAATATATGTTAGTCGGCCATGTCCGCTAGCCTCAGTTCCCCGCGATGCCCCTCATCACGTCCACGATGGCATGGGTGCGGACGTTCATGATGGCTACGTCGGCATTTATGAGCACGCGGACATAGCCTTCCGGCAGAGGGGGCAGACGTCGTTCCAGGTCATAGGGGAGGTAGCGGTTCTGCTGCCCGTGCGGTACCCGACCCTCGGCCATTTGCCGCGCGTGCCCGGGCGGCAGGTGTCTGCGCCGCTCGTCGTAGTAATTGCGGATGATGGCCCGGTCACGGTCGGTGAAAACCACCCGGACCGGGTGGTTACTAAGGTAGCCCCTTTCATGTGCCCTCACCTCTGCGTGCCGGGGGGGTGGCACTACGCAGCCCGAGAGCAGGACGGTGGCGGCCAGGGCCGGGTAGAGGAAGATTCTGGTTCGCATGGCATTTCCTTTTTTTCGGATCGGCATTCACGCCCTAGGATCGTAGCCCAAACGGCGGCCCTTGTTCCGTGATACACCTTACATAAAACCGCCGGAAAAAGGGCATACTGGCCGACATTGCACGGAGGAGTCGATCCATGAGTACCAGCAGAACCCTGGCCGCGCTGTTGGCCGCAAGCCTATTATCGGCCACCGGCATGGCGAATGCCGGCTGGCTGGACACCCTGCTCGAAAAGGTACAGGGGGTGGAGGAGACGCCTGCCAGCCAAGCGTCGGTTTCAGCCCTGAGCGACGACGAGGTGGTGCATGGTCTCAGGGAGGCCCTGGCCCAGGGGACTCGCCGAGCGGTGTCCGAACTGGGGCGGGACGGCGGCTACCTCGACAACGCCAAGGTCCGGATTCCCATGCCGGACAGGCTGCAGAAGGTGGACAAACTGCTGCGCAGCCTGGGGCAGGGCAGGTACGCCGATGAGTTCGTGGCCACTCTCAACCATGCCGCCGAGAAGGCAGTGCCCCAGGCGGCCGGCATATTCGCCGATTCGGTCTCGAAAATGAGCCTGGACGACGCTCGGAATATCCTCAAAGGGGGCGACGATGCCGCCACCCGGTATTTCAGGAAGACCTGTGAGACCAGACTGAGGGAGGGCTTCCTGCCCTTGGTCCGTACCGCCACCGATCAGGCCGGGGTCACCTCCGCCTACAAGAAGCTCATGAGGAGGGCCGGCCCATACGCCGCGTATTTGGGCGGGGACGCCACCGACCTGGACGGCTACGTGACCGACAAGGCCCTGGACGGGCTCTTCAGGATGGTCGCGGAGGAAGAGGCCCGCATCCGCAGGGACCCGGCGGCGCGGACGACGGACCTGCTCAAGAAGGTGTTCGGTTCCTTAAGCAAACAGGGCCAATAGGGACGTAACCCTTGCCCGGATAAGTACGGAGCCAGCGGGTATCCAGCGGCAATGCGCGAGTCGGCTCCTAAGCCCGGTTGCCTGGATGGGCCTCAAGGCTTGCCGCGGCCCTCAGGGGCTCGGCCTGCCCACGGCGAAGCGCAGCCGCGTGGCCCCGTCCGCCCCGCGTTCCACCCAGACCAGGTACAGCCTGCCCGCATCGTCCATGGTCATGGCCGGGTCGGTCTGGCTGCCGGGACCCGCGGCGGGCGGCGGGGCGACGTTGTCGGCGAAGCCGCCGCCCGGCTTGAGCCAGGTGAGCCAGACATCCGGCGTGCCGTCGCGGTTGTCGTCCCAGGCGATGGCCAGGTCGCCCCGGCTGTCGCCCGCGGCGGTGGCGTGCCATTGGGCGATGTTGTCACCGAAGCTGTCCTGGGCCTTGACGTTGGCTCCCCAGGCGAGGCCGCCGTTTTCGCTCAGGGCGGCAAAGACGTCATAGCCGGAGAGGAAGTCGCGCTTGTCCAGCCACACGGCAGCCAGGCGGTTGCCGCCGTAGGGGACCAGGGTGGGGCGCATGGCCCCCAGGCCCCGCCCCAGGACGCCCTGGACGCGGACGGTGCGGTTGGTGCTGATGCGGGCGGGCGGGGTCCAGGTCCGGCCGTCCCCGCTGGCGCTGCCGTAGATCACGGTGTGGCCGTTGCGCCTGTCCTCCCATGCCATGGCCAGGGTGGTGGCGGTGGCGGCCACCACGGGGTAGAGCTGGTCGTCCACCGGGGGCACGGCATCGGCGGGCCGTTTATCCGTGACCGTCAGCGCGCCGTCGGGATGGATCTCCAGACCGGCGCGCCAGACCCGGCGCCAGCGTCCCTCCGGACTGCTCCAGGCGGCATGCAGTCCGTATTTCCCGCTCCAGGCCAGGCTGCCCTCGCCGCCCCGGGGGGCGAGGGCGATTGCGGGCCCGATGCCGCCGGCATCGGCCAGGGCAGCGCCGACCCCATGGGTATCCTCCCAGATCAGGGCGAAGCGGCCGCCTGGGATTGCGGCGACGCCGGGTTCGTAGCATTCCCCCTGGCCGAAGCCGTATTCCCGGAAGCCGTTCGCGTCCGGGGCCTTGAGCGCCAGGTAGCAGTGTGGCGAGCCGGTGCGGTTGTCCTCCCAGGTGACGGCTACCGTGCCCGCTGAGACGGCCACGTTGCGGCGGCCCGATGCCTCGACGTGGTGGAAGACCCCCGCCCTGGGGACGGCCAGGTCCACCGGCGCGCCCCATTCCCATTGTGCATGGGCCGCCGCGGCCCAGAAGATCAGCGCCAGCACGGGCGATTGCCTCACTTCCCGCCCTCCAGGAATTGCGCCAGGGTCTGGGTCTTGTAGTAGCCGCCACGCACATAGCGGTCGAAATCCTTGAAGTCCTGCACGGTCTTGAAGCCGGGGACCTTGGCGACGATGCGGCCTTCCGGGGTCATGTACACGAACAGCGGCGTGGCGAAGGCGCCCAGGCGGGAACCCAGGTCGGCCTCGGTGATGCGCTCCCCGCTGGGCAGGGTCAGGCGCTTGCCGCCCTCGGCGTCCACGTAGACCAACTCGTAGTTGTCGCTGTAGATGCGCCTGATGTCCGGGTTGACGAAGGTCACCCGGTTGGTGTGGTCGCACCAGGCGCAGCCGTAGCGGCCGAAATACAGGAAGATGGGCTTGTGGTCGGCCCGGGCATGCCTGAGGGCGGTGTCGAAGTCCGTGAATGGGTATCCCTTGGGCGGGTCGGCCCACGCGGGGGAGAAGGCCAGAACCATGGCCAGCAGGGCCAGGGCGCGCGGAAGCAGGATGAGACGCATGATGGTGATCCGGAACTGCGGTGGGGCTATGATCGGACGGGAAATCGTGTAACGGAAGGATTCGTATGTACCAGTCCGCCACCATCGGTCTCGTTTCCGTCAGTGACCGCGCCTCCTCCGGAGTGTATGAGGACAAGGGCCTGCCCGCCCTGAAGGAATGGCTCAGCGCCGCCCTGCATAATCCCCTGACCTTCGTGGAAAGGCTGATCCCGGACGAGCAGGCCCTGATCGAGACGACCCTGAAGGAGCTGGCCGACGCTCAGGATTGCTGTCTGGTGCTGACTACCGGCGGCACCGGGCCGGCGACCCGGGACGTGACGCCCGAGGCTACCCTGGCGGTGGCAGACAAGGTGCTGCCCGGCTTCGGCGAGGCCATGCGGGCGGTCTCCCTGAAGTACGTGCCCACCGCGATCCTGTCCAGACAGGTGGGTGTGACCCGGGGGCATTGCCTGATCCTGAACCTGCCCGGCCAGCCCAAGGCCATCAAGGAGACCCTGGACGGGGTCTTCGCCGCCATCCCCTACGGAGTGGACCTGGTGGGCGGTCCCTACCTGGAAACCCGAGAGGAAGTGGTGAAGGCCTTCCGGCCGAAATCGGCCGTCAGGCCCGGATCTGCGGGCTGAGCGGCCTGGCCGGCTGCCGGCGGGGCAGGGCGCAGTGTATGGCCTGCAATTGGACGCACCCGCAGAAGAAGCACCAGATGGAGAAACCGGCGGCGCGGGTGTGAACGAGTCGGACGCCGCGCTCCGTCGTGCCCTTGAGGCTGACGATCCAGCGCCGCGTCGACGTAATCCTCATCCTAATCCTTTCCTCTGACGATTCCGATCGGGGCTTGCGATTGGTGCCATCGGCGACAAACCCACCCCCTCTTTCTTTTCCAATAGCAGGCGGAGAAATCGCTTCAATCGTATGTTTTGTATAAAAAATCAGAACAACGTACCGGGGGGGTACGGTCCGGTCGTACCGCCAGGCACTCAGGCCGGATAGATCGCCCCCAGAATGCGGGCACCTCTGGCACCCGTCGCTTCGGGAAGGCTTGCGGCCCTGCCCTCGACGGCCTGCCGTGCGAGCCAGGCGATGGCCAGGGCATTTACCCAGTCCGGGGAGATGCCCAATTCATCGGTAGAGCCTACGCGCACCTCGGGCAGTTGGGCCGCGAGGCGGCGCATCAGCTCATCGTTGTGGGCACCGCCGCCGCAGACCCAGACTTCCTGGACGCCGCGGCAGTGGCGGCTGATGGCGTTCACGATGCCGCGCAGGGTGAATTCCAGCAGGGTGGACAGGACGTCCTCCGGCAGTTCCGGGCCGTGCAACTGCCGGTCCAGCCAGTCCATGGTGAAGTCCTCCCGGCCGGCGCTCTTGGGCAGCGGTCGGCGGAAGAAGGGATGGTCGAGCAGGGTCTCCAGCAGCCTGTGCAGGACCCGGCCCTGGGCCGCGAATCCCCCGCCGGGGTCATAGTCGCCCCCCCAGTGTCGTTTCACCCATGCGTCCATGAGAAGGTTGCCGGGGCCGCAGTCGAAGCCAATCAAGGGCCCGGCGGCAGGAAGGTGGGTGACGTTGGCGATGCCCCCCACCTTGACGATGGCCCGATGTCTTCGGCGATGGCGAAATTGGGCGGCGTGGAAGGCCGGCAGCAGAGGGGCGCCCTGCCCCCCGGCGGCGATGTCGCGGCTGCGGAAATCGGCCACCACGGTGATGCCCGTTTGTTCCACCAGCCGGGCAGGGTTGTTCAGTTGCAGGGTGTAGCCTCGCGCGGGCTGGTTGCGCACCGTCTGTCCGTGGCAGCCGATGGCGCGTACGGTTTCACCCCTGACCCCCCCCTGCCTGAGCAATTCCGCCGCCGATTCCGAATAAAGGTCGCTCAACTGATTGGCCAGTCGCAGGGCGCGGTCCAATTCGTCCGGACCGGGCCGGTGCAGATTCCGAAGTGCGGCCTTGAGGTGGTCCGGATAGGCGCGCCAGTGTGTGGCGAGCAGCCGTCGCTCGGGCTCGAATCCGGCCAGGACGGCATCGATGCCATCCAGGCTGGTGCCGGACATGAGCCCGATATAGAAGGCCTCGGTCAATCCAGGGAAACTAGGTTGCTGCCGCTCAGCAGGTCCAGGCGTGCCACCAGCGGCCGGGTGCCGGCCCTGAACCGGGCGAGGTAACGGCGGTCCAGGGGGAAGGCGGTGGGCAACTTCAGGGCGAGGGGGTTCTTCTGCACCCCGTTGACGCGGAACTCGAAGTGCAGGTGCGGACCGGTGGCGAGCCCCGTCATTCCGACATAGCCGATGATCTCGCCCTGGGTGACCCGGGCGCCGCGGTGGATGCCCCTGGCATAGCGGGAAAGATGTCCGTAGGCCGTACTGTAGGGGCGCTGGTGTCTGAGCACGATCAGCTTGCCGTACCCCCCTTCACGCCCGGCGAAGGTGACCACCCCGTCGGACACGGCACGCACCGGCGTGCCTTTGGGGGCCGCGTAGTCGATGCCTTTGTGGGCCCGCCATTCCCTGAGGATGGGATGGTAGCGATGCAGGCTGAAGCCGGAAGAGATCCGGCTGAAGGCCAGGGGGGCCTTGAGAAAGGCGCGTTTCATGCTGTGGCCGTCCGGGGAGAAGTAGCCCTCGCGCCCCTGGGGATCGCGGAAATAGACCGCGCGATAGGTGTGGCCCTGGTTGACGAATTCCGCCGCCAGCAGGCGCCCGGTCTTGACGATGGCGCCGTCGTGGTACATGGCCTCGTACACCACGGAAAAACGATCGCCCTTGCGCAGATCCCGGTAGAAGTCGATGTCGCCGGAGAACACCTCGGCCATCTGGGAGGCGATGGAATCCGGCACGTCGGCCGCATCCGTGGCGCCGAACAGTGAGGCGGTGATCACGCCCGAGCGCAGCACCCGGCGCGTCTGGAACCGGACCTGCTCCTCCTCGGCCTGGAATCCGTCCGGGACCCGATTGACCGTGACCAGGGTGTCGTCACCGGCCATGTAGCGGAACAGGATCAGGCGCCCGCCGGAGGTCACCCGGGCCATGACGGAATGGCCGGCTACCAGACGGTTCATGGCGGGCAGGTCATGACTGGCCTGGAGGAAGCGTGCAATGTCTTCTTCGGAAACGCCCAGGCGTTGGAGCAGGGAGGCGACGGTATCGCCGCGCTGGATGGGTTCCTCGCGCCAGAAATCGAAGCCGTTCTCAGTGTCCGCGGCTGGGGGCATGGCCGCGTTCTGCACCACGGTCCGGATGGTGACGTTCCGGGTGGCGGTGTCGGGGGCAATGCCAAAGGCGGCCACGCCTGCCAGGAAAGGCAGCAGGGCGAGCAAGGGCAACAGGTATTTTCGCCGCGTGAGGTAACGATAGCGTGGGCTGGTGTCGGACATGGAACCCCCCTTCGAACCGAGGCGATGATATCAGATAAATCAAGCGCTTGCCCTGACGGGCCTATAACGGCAATGCGAGGGCGGGCTTTAACGGGAAGCATGCATTTCGCCGCCTTCCCGGCCTGATCCGGGTGAGGCCATTGATCCGGCGGGCGTGAACCGCTAACTTTAGGCATGGCCGGCAGGTCAGTCCTGCCGGCCATCCCGACGGCGACCGAATCCCATGCCCATCGACCAGAAGAACCGAGAGCAGGTGGCCTTTGAACGCATCCGCGAGGAGATCAGGGTGCATCTCGACGGCTCCGACGCCCCGGAGGAGATCCGGTCCTTCCTGCTGGACGACTGGTCCCGGCTCATGACCATGATCTTCTTCGGCAAGGGCAACCAGCACCCCGACTGGCAGGCGGGCTGGGACACGGTCAATACCCTGTTGTGGTCCCTCTCTCCCAAGCAGGGGCGTGAGGACACCCTGCAGATGCTGCAACTCGTCCCTCCCATGATGGCCCGTCTGCAAGAGGGCTGCACCGCCCTGAACTTGGATATCCAGGCCTGCGACAGGTTGTTCACCCAACTGGCCATGCTGCACGCCGCCGTCACCCGGGTGGGCCTGCAGTCGGGCTTGGCCGACATCCACGCCGGACAGGGACTCAAGCAGGCGGTGGGACGACCGGCGGCGGGTATGCAGGTGCCGCGCCACAGGCCCGATTCGACGCAGAGGCGGCCACTCTCCCAGGCGGGGAAGAATGCACCGGCGGCCCTGCCGGGGCTCCCGGTGGGCGACCGGGTGAAGTTCAGATTCCCAGACGGGGAAAAGATCCTGCTGTTGAACTGGGTGAGTCCCCAGCAGGGCATGTATTTGTTCGCCAACGAGCAGGGCCTGGATTCCCTGTCCCTGACCCGCGCCCGGCTCGTGGCCAAATTCGCCCGGGGCGAGGCGAGCCGGGTCAGCTAGCGCCCCACGCCGCCAGCTCCGCGAGCCAGGTTTCTGGCCGCTCCGTCACCGTCTCCAGGGTCCCGGCCCAGACCTCGCCCGTTTCCCCGTCCAGGGTCAGCGTCTCGCCCTCGGCCAGGGTGGTCTCGCCCAGCCGGACACGGCGCAGTTCCGGCTCGATGGACAGGGTGCGGCAGCCTA
>JBJKSP010000153.1:0-9481 GCA_046703865.1 Thiobacillaceae bacterium | reverse complement strand
ACCCTGGTGGGCACGGTCATCATGTCGGCCATCATCGCCCTCACCCTGTCGCCCATGATGTGCTCGCGGCTGCTCAAGGCGCCGAACCCGCAAAGCCACAACTGGCAGGACCGGCTGGTGCTGTTCCTGGACCGCAGCTTCGAACGGCTGCACCGACGCTACGAAGGGGTGCTGCACGGCTCCCTCAACTACCTCCCGGTCACGGCCGTGATGGCGGTCATCATCCTGGGTTCCATCTATTATCTGTATGCCACGTCCAAGTCCGAGCTGGCACCCATGGAAGACCAGGGTGTGCTGATCGCCATCGCCTTCAACAACCCCACCGCCACCGTGGACCAGCGCCAGCTCTACGTCAACCAGGTCTACGACGTCTACAAGGGCTTCCCGGAGACCGACCATGTGTTCCAGCTCAATTCGCCCACGCGGGTCATCAGCGGCATGGTGCTCAAGCCCTGGGACCAGCGCAAGAAGACGGCCATGGAGCTGCTTCCGGTGGTGCAGGGCGACCTGAATCACATCGCAGGCTCCCAGATCGCGGTGTTCCAGCCGCCCGCCCTGCCCGGCGCGCGGGGCGTGCCCATCCAGTTCGTGCTCACCACCAGCGAGCCGTTCACCAAGCTCTATGCGGTCTCGCAGCAGTTCCTTCATGAGGCGCTGGCCACCGGACAGTTCATGTTCCTGCAATCCGACCTGCGCATCGACCTGCCCCAGACCTCCATCGATATCGACCGGAACATGGCCTCGCAGCTGGGCCTGACCATGCAGGACATCGGCTCGGCGCTGTCGGCCATGCTGGGTGGCGGCTACGTGAATTTCTTCGATCTGGGCGGCCGTTCATACAAGGTCATCCCCCAGGTGGAACAGCGCTATCGGCTCAATCCGGACCAGCTCAGGAATTATTTCCTGCGCACGGCGAGCGGGTCCATGGTGCCGCTGTCCACCGTGGTGCACCTCAGGACATCGGTGCAGCCCGAGACCATCAACCACTTCCAGGAGGCCAACTCGGCCACCATCCAGGGGGTGGCCATGCCCGGCATTGCCGAGGGGGAGGCATTGGCCAATCTCAAGGCATTGGCGCAGCGCACCCTGCCGGCCGGCTATACCTACGACTACGCCGGGCCGTCCCGGCAATTCGAGCAGGAATCGGGCGGGCTGGTGCTGACCTTCTTCTTTGCCCTGATCATCATCTTCCTGGCACTGGCGGCGCAATTCGAAAGCTTCCGCGATCCCGTCATCATCCTGGTGTCGGTGCCCATGGCCATCTCGGGCGCGTTGCTGTTCATCAACCTGGGCATCGGTCATGCCACCCTCAACATCTATACCGAGGTGGGGCTGGTGACCCTGATCGGCCTGATCTCCAAACACGGCATTCTCATCGTCGAGTTCGCCAACAACCTGCAGCGCGAGGGCCTGTCCAAGCGCGAAGCCATCGAACGTGCGGCCGGCCTGCGCCTGCGTCCGATCCTGATGACCACCGGGGCCATGGTGCTGGGCGTCATGCCGCTGATCACCGCCTCGGGGGCGGGGGCGGTGAGCCGCTTCAACATGGGCCTGGTCATCGCCGCGGGCCTGTCCATCGGCACCCTGTTCACCCTGTTCGTGGTACCGGCCATGTACATGATGCTGGGCACCGATCACAGCCGCGAAGCCCGCGCCGAGGACGTGGGGCATGCCGAGCTGGGAGGCCCTGACGCGGCGATATCCTCGCATCCTAAACCCCAGCCCCAGGACGGTTGATTCGCCAGACAATTACTCGTATCACTTGACGGGATCGCCATACAGGCAGGTGTGAGCCGAGATGGCATTCACGGGCGCTTCGAAACCCGTGATCAGAGGTGAGCAATATTTTTCTAACAAATGTAACGTTTACAAAGCGTTACGAAAGTAATACACCTTCCAAGCAGCCACCAATAGAACTCGAAGATGTCTTAGTCGTCCGGGATCTATAGCGCGATCACGCGGTTTGCTGTGGTCATCACTTCGGCGCTCCGGCGGCAATGCAACATTGCTTGAGGAGAAGACCATGTTTCATGTCCAAGCCCAGAGCGGCAAGATCCTCGCGATGTTTCTTCTGGCGCTGTTCTTGGCCGCATGCGGCGGAGGATCTGACGGCAGTAGTTCAACAGGTAACAATGGATCAACAGGGGCCAATTCCAGCGACGGCGGGAGCTCATCCAGCGGAAGCTCCGGCTCGAATACACCTACTGTGGATACGGCGAGCGTGGCGAGCGTGACCTTTCCCCCAGGCGCGCTGCCCACAGGAGCCACGGTCAAGGTCGAAAAAGGCACTGACGCTGTGATGTTCGATGTGTTTTACGACTCGGTTGGTGGCTACGGAGGGGATAATCCGACACCCTATTATGTTCGCATTGCGGTTGGGACAGTGCCGCCAACTAGTGCCGCCACGGTGGTAATCCCTGTTCCTACTGGGTACAGCCCCCCATCTGGAACCCAGATGACCATGTTCTCCTTGATAAAGTGGCGGAATGAATATGAAGGACTCGATTATTTCGAGCCACAGCCAGCAACTTGGGACGCGACGGCTGGGACCGTTACTACCACGATTGACCCTGAGGTTTTCGGCCCAAGCTTTTCGGGCGATGGGACTGTCGAGGCAGTCCTACTCCTCGGGACAACGCCGTCCGTGACAGCTTCCGGACAGTCAGTCAAGGCAGCTGCAATTGGCAATTACTGTGAAAATGCAAACGAACTCTGTCCCACTGGCTGCATGCGGACACCGCTGCTGCGTACCTTACAGAGCAAGCAACGAGCAAGCCCCCTGCCGCACGGACACCCGGGAGTCGACTTCCGCGCTGAGACGGGTACGGAGGCGGTCGCCGTAGGAAACGGAACGCTTGTTCAGTCTTACTACAGTGCCAGCCAGCCAGGCTGCCAATGGCCCGCTGATTGCCAACCCAAGGGAGCTGGCCAGACGATCATGCTCGATGTTCCGGGCGTGGGTACGGTGCGCTACCTTCATCTACAGTCGCGGAATTTTCCAGATTGTTGCAGCCGGTCCTGTGGCTCCCATTCTGACCTTCCCAAATGCACCGTCGATGGGACGGCAGCCAGTGCGGCGATTCCCGTGGCCGAGGGGCAGGTAGTCGGCGATACGGATACCACGGGCTATACCACTCAGCCCCACCTTCACTTTGAACTGTACAACGCTGGCAAAAGGCTCGACGCGGGCCCTTGCATTCTGCCGCCGGATTATCATGGCAAGTTCACAAATGTGACCTATATCGTGCAACCCGAGGGAACGTTTAAGGAAACGGTTACGGCGAGGGCGAACTTTGTCTGGTCACAGACGGCGCACAAGTATCAGACCGACGGGACATGGACCGTAAACCTCGATGCTATCGGTGAAGATTCTAGCGGTGGAAAGTGCGTCGTCACTGTGACGGACGAAAGCGGAACAATTGGCCCGGATGACGGGACTCTCCAACTTGGCTGGGAAATGAAGGGTGAAGAGATCGTACCGAACACGCTTCTCAATGGACTTGATGGGAAGGGCACTCCGATTCCGGATTCCAACATTAACACAGGCAGCTATTACCTGGGTTCGTCGATACCCTCGCTTAGTTACTTATTCGGGGGATATGAAACCAACGCCAACGTCATCGTCAATTACACCTGCCCTAAAGGATCAGGGACGATGACATTGACTCAGATATTCTGGTGGCCGGCCTTGCTGGCCAGCCCCGATTGGCCTTTCTATGCGAGGCCAAACCCTTGGAACGGGCAGGATCCGTATGGCGACTTTGTCGAGACTGACGTTCCATTCCTGGATCCCAGCTTATACCCAGCGGGGCAAGTCCCACTCAGCAGTTGGGAAGTGAGCGCTAGACGGATACCACCCTGATCCATAAGCCGATCATGGGTTTAAGCACTTTCAGTTTCAAAACGACTTGTAAGGCGCCTGGTTGCCTTCGTTCGAGTATTGGGAGAAAAGCATATGCGTACGACACTTAGGATGGTAGGCGTTGCCTATTTGATTAGAACGGCTTTGTTTGCTATCCCCGCCGCGGCGGAAACTCCGGGGGCGATGCCCGGGGACGCGACAATGACCTGTGCCCAGATCGCCACAGAGCTAGCCCCCTACATGCAGCAGATGATGCCGAGTGTCACGGCCATGGGCACGACCGCCCAGGAGGTGGTGCGACGCGGGCAGCAGCACGTCGAGGAGGAAACACCTGCAGCCATCGGTCTGACGGCGGCGGCGACCGCGGCCATGTCCGACCCGACCGGTCTATCGGGCAAAGCGGTGGGGCAGGCCGAGATGATCCACCAGCAGGAGGCTTGGCAGCGTACCATGGCCGAGGACCAGCCGCTGCGCGAAAAGCTCAACGCACAAACCGGCCAGGTCCTCGCGCAGGGGCAGCAGCTGAAGTCCAACGCGCGGCTGCAGCGCCTGATGCAGCTCGTGAACGAGAAGCACTGCGACGGCAGATAGGGTTGGAGCACACGCGCGTATCTCGCCTGTGCGGTCCTTGACCTTGCCACGCGTGATGCCAGTACACACCGTTACAGTGTTTAGTACCGCTTGCCGTGGTCAACTAGCAGTTGATCGGCCAACGTGCCTACATGGATAGCCCGAACTGAAACCAAGCGATCTTAGAGCAGCGTCGGGCCGATTCTTATGCAATGCGACGATGAATATAGGTCTGAAGTGATGCTATTCGTCAGATCCGGTCTGTGTCCAAGATCGGATCCTGGAGCCTTCACTCATCCCCTTCGGCCTCCAGGCCCAGGTCCTGGATCTTGCGGGTCAAGGTATTGCGGCCCCAGCCCAACAGGTTGGCGGCCTCGATCTTGCGTCCGCCGGTGTGGTTCAGCGCCACCCGGATCAGGGTGCGCTCGAACTCGCTGACCAAGTCGTCCAGGATGCCGGACTCGCCTCCGGCAAGCCGGGCCTGGGCGGTACGGGCCAGCGCCTCGGCCCAGTCCAGTGCGGTGTGCTGGGGCTCCTCCAGGGCCTCGGGGGGGAGATCCTTGGGCTCGATGACCTGGCCGGGGGCCATGACGGTGAGCCAATGGCACAGGTTCTCCAGTTGGCGCACGTTGCCGGGATAAGGCAGGCCGGCCAGGACCTTGAGTGCCTCGTCGGAGACCTGCTTCATCTCCACACTGAGTTCCCTGGCGCTTTTCTGCAGGAAATGCCGCACCAGCAGTGGGATGTCCTCACGCCGTTCCCGCAGGGGCGGGAGCTTGATGCGGATGACGTTGAGCCGATGGAACAGATCCTCCCGGAACAGGCCCTGGCGCACACGCTCCTCCAGGTTCTGATGGGTGGCGGCGATGACCCTCACGTTGACCCGGACCGGCGAGTGCCCCCCCACCCGGTAGAACTCTCCGTCGGCCAGCACGCGCAGCAGACGCGTCTGCAGGTCGGAGGGCATGTCGCCAATCTCGTCCAGGAACAGAGTCCCGCCGTCGGCCTGCTCGAAACGGCCGCGCCGGGAACCGGTGGCACCGGTAAAGGCCCCCCGCTCATGCCCGAACAGCTCGGATTCCAGCAGGTCCTTGGGGATGGCGGCGGTATTCAGGGCGATGAAGGGCTTTTCGTGGCGCGGGCTGTGGCGATGCAGCGCCCGGGCCACCAGTTCCTTGCCGGTGCCGGTCTCGCCATTGATGAGCACGGTAGCGTGGGATTGGGCTAGCCTGCCGATGGCGCGGAACACGTCCTGCATGGCGGGGGCCTGGCCCAGCATGGCCTGGCCGGTCAGGTTGGCCTCGCCCGCGCCGCCCTCGTCGCGGCCGCCTTCCTCCAGGGCGCGGTGGATGAGTTCCAGGGCGTGGTTGACGTCGAAAGGCTTGGGCAAGTATTCGAAGGCCCCCCCCTGGAAGGCCGAAACCGCCGAATCCAGGTCGGAATAGGCGGTCATGATGATGACGGGCAGCTTGGGATGCTGCTCCTTGACCTTTTCCATGAACCCCAGGCCATCCAGGCCCGGCATGCGGATATCGGTGAGGATGGCGCCTGGAATGTCCCGGTCCAGGGCGCGCAGGGCGGCCTCGGCGTTGTCGAAGATCTGGTGCGACAGGTTTTCCCTCCGCAGGGCCTTCTCGAACACCCAGCGGATGGATCGGTCGTCGTCGATGATCCAGATGGGCCTCATGGTCTGTTACTCCTCTTGGCCCGGCACGGACTCGGTCTTGACGGGCAGGTAGATGGAAAAGCAGGTAAACCCCGGCTCGCTCACCAGATGGATCACGCCCTCGTGGCGCTGGATCAGGTTCTGGGCCAGGGTCAGCCCCACACCGCTACCGCCTTCGCGGCCGGAGAGCAAGGGGAAGAAGACCTTGTCCTGCATGTCCTCGGGGATGCCGGGCCCGTAGTCGATGACGTCGATGCGGGCGGCCAGGCGCCAGCGTTTCATGGCCAGGGTGACCTGCCGCACGATGCTGGTGCGAAACAGGATCTGACCCTGGCCGTTCATGGCCTGTGCCGCGTTGCGCGCGATGTTGAGCACGGCCTGGATGAGTTGTTCCACGTCGCCTTCCACTTCCGGGATGCTGATGTCGTAGTCGCGCTGGATGTCCATGCCGGGATACTCCGCCATGGTCAGGCTGCGTACGCGCTCCAGCACTTCATGCACGTTGATGATCCTGATCTCGGGGCGCCTGGCCGGGGCCAGCCATCGATCCAGCAGGCCCTGAAGCCGGTTGGTCTCCTGGATGATTACCTGGGTGTATTCCGACAGCTCCGCGCCATTCAGTTCCGCTTCCAGGAGCTGTGCCGCACCCCGGATGCCTCCCAGAGGGTTGCGGATCTCGTGGGCCAATTGCCTCAGCAGCATCTGGACCGTCTGGGCCTGGGCCATGGCCTGCTCGTCCCTGGCGATGCGCGCGCTGTTGCTGGCGGCGTGAAATTCCAGCACCACGGCGCCTGCCCGGTAGTCGAGCGGCGTGACCGTCATGTTCAGGGTCAGCGCGTTGTCGCCGCTCTCGACCACCAAGTGATGCTCGGTGAAGCTGGAGCCCTCCCTCAAGGCCGCGTCCACGGCGCGCTCTAAATCGGTGCACTCTCGCATCAGGATGGAAAGGGGACGCCCCAGGGCCTGATGAGAAGAGACACCGAAGAGATTTTCGGCCGCCGGATTGATATGTCGGAGGGTTCGTTGCTCGTCCAGGATCAGGACGGCAGTGGCTAGGATATCGAGCCCGGGGGCGGTGAAATTCATGGGAATAATGTGGGTGTTTCTCCCTGGTTAGCAAGAAGCAGGCCATTGTTTTGCAAATGGCGAATGGCAAAAAAGTAGAGAGGGATCGGCCACTGATCCTTATCGCCATTCCGGACGGCAAGGCTGATTCACTCCTCCCGCCTGCCAGTTATTGCTACTCGCTCATCTGATATACGACAACTCCTGCTTGAGCAACTGAATGTTCTTTTCGTGCAGGCGCACCGCCCCCTCCTGCTTCGTCAGGTCGGCCCCCGGCTTGAGTCGGGCGTTGGCCAGGGCACGGCCGGCGGCCTCGAGGCTGTTTTGCTCACCCCGGAGCTCTTGCATCAGGATCTGGCGGCGCATGTCGTCCCGGCGTTTCTGGGTGGAGGCATCCACCTTGGGGAAGTCCCTGGGAGAGGTTCTCGACTTATGCCTGGACTTCTTCTTTCTGGCCTTGTCCGTGGGGGGCAGGGACAGGGGTGCCTCGATCAGGACCTTCTTCGCGCCGGGCCGCGGGATGTTGGTATAGGTGACGTTGCCCTCATCATCCACGAACTTGTAGATATCGGCGCGCACAGAAATGGTGCAGAAGGCGAGCAACAAAAGGACTAAGGTGCGCATCACCGTATGGGTTCCGATTTCCGGTCCAGTTTATGAGAAGGGTGTCGCCCAAGGCAACAACTGCCCTTCGACCGAAAAAAAAGGGCGGGATTCCCCCGCCCTTTCCCGTTGCAGGCCGCGCCGCTTACAGGCTGTAGTACATGTCGAACTCGATGGGATGGGTGGTCATGCGGAAACGGGTGACCTCCTCCATCTTCAGTTCGATGAAGGCATCGATCATGTCTTCGCTGAACACGCCGCCCCGAGTGAGGAACTCGCGGTCCTTGTCCAGCTCATCCAGGGCCTCTTCCAGAGAGGCGCAGGGATGCGGCACCTTGGCGGCCTCTTCCGGCGGCAGGTCATAAAGGTTTTTGTCCAGAGGATCGCCCGGATGAATCTTGTTCTGGACCCCGTCCAGGCCGGCCATGAGCATGGCGGTGAAGGCCAGGTAGGGATTGGCGGTCGGGTCGGGGAAGCGCACCTCGATGCGGCGGGCCTTGTCGTTGGCCACGTGGGGGATGCGCACGGCCGCTGAGCGGTTGCGGGCGGAATAGGCCAGGTTGATGGGGGCCTCGAAGCCGGGCACCAGGCGCTTGTAGGAATTGGTCGAGGGATTGGTGAGGGCGTTCAGGGCCTTGGCGTGCTTGATGATGCCGCCAATGTAGAACAGGGCGAACTCGGACAGGCCGGCATAGCCGTTGCCCGCGAACAGGTTCTTGCCGTCCTTCCACACGGACTGGTGGCAGTGCATGCCGGAGCCGTTGTCGCCCACGATGGGCTTGGGCATGAAGGTGGCGGTCTTGCCGTAACTGTGGGCCACCATGTGCACCGTGTACTTCAGGATCTGGTTCCAGTCGGCGCGCTGGACCAGGGGGGCGAACTTGGTGCCGATCTCGTTCTGGCCGGCGGTGGCCACCTCATGGTGGTGCACCTCGACCTCGACGCCCTGCTCTTCCAGGGCCAGGCACATGGCGGAGCGGATGTCCTGCAACGAATCCACGGGGGGGACGGGGAAGTAGCCGCCCTTGACCTTGGGCCGGTGGCCCAGGTTGCCCGTTTCGGTCTGCTCGCCGGAGGACCAGGCAGCCTCTTCTGACACGATCTTCACGTGGCTGCCGGACATGTCGTCGTTCCACATGACCGAGTCGAAGACGAAGTACTCGGGTTCGGGGCCGAAGTAGGCGGTGTCGCCCAGGCCGGTAGACTTCAGATAGGCATCGGCGCGCTTGGCGATGGAGGGGGGATCGCGGTCATAGCCCTTGCCGGTGTCGGGTTCGATGACGTCGCAGGTCAGGAGCAGGGTAGCCTCGTCCATGAAGGGGTCCATCCGCGCGCTGTCCGGGTCAGGCATGAGGAGCATGTCGGAGGCCTCGATGCCCTTCCAGCCGGCAATCGAAGAACCATCGAAGGCGTGCCCGTCGGTGAACTTGTCCTCGCTGAATGCCTTGACGGGCACAGAGACGTGTTGTTCCTTGCCGCGGGTATCGGTAAAGCGGAAATCGATGAATTTGACATCGTTGTCCGCTATGGTCTTCATTACATCGGCTACCGCCATGTTCGGCTCCTCAAAAGCTGGTTGCACAAAAGGTCTAAAGGTTAAAGCGGCCACTCATCTAGCAGAATGCATGCCAGGCTCGGACCAAGGCGGTGGCATTGTGCCACAAGGCCTGGACCGCTTATTCGGAATTTTGTTGCACCAATATGGTGCAATACGC
>JBJKSP010000152.1:0-14439 GCA_046703865.1 Thiobacillaceae bacterium | reverse complement strand
GGTCAACTGGCAGTCTCGATCGTGTTGTCCCTTTATCCTGCAAGATAAGCTGCAGCCCGCCTTTCGTGGGCACTCGGTAGATCAATTATCCTTTGTGATCGTTCGGTAATCCTATAGGCGACAGCTGACGGTAGAATGCGTGCTGATCGAATTCGGAACACGTGCGCAGGCCTTGGGAGATGTCCATGCTGGACCTGAGTATCAATGAGGCAGAAAAGCTGCTGGCTGGAGTCGTGATTCCGCCCCGCCCCTCGGTGCTCACGGCCGTGATGGAGGAACGCAACAAGCCGGAGCCGGACCTGCGTCGCGTCGCCCAACTCATTGCGTCGGACGTCGGTCTCTCAGCCGCCGTCCTCAAGACCATCAACTCGCCACTGTACGGGTTGCGGCGCTCGGTGACCGCCATTGATCAGGCCGTGTCCCTATTGGGCATGAAGAACATGTCATCGCTCATCATAGGCCTCGCACTACGAAAGGCGTTACCCACCTCAGGTCTGGATCGTTTCTGGGACAGCGCCGCGCGAACCGCCCTGATCGCGTCACACCTGGCCAAGAGCTTGAATCTGTGCAATCGAGAGGATGCGTACCTGTTTGGGCTCTTTCATGACTGCGGCATCCCTCTGTTGATCCAGCGTTTCCCTGACTACAAGGCGACCCTGGGTTTGGCCAACAACGAGCGCGTCAGGGGCTTCACGGAGGTCGAGGACGAGCGCCACGGCACCAATCATGCTGTTGTGGGGAGTCTGCTGGCAAGCAACTGGCATTTGCCGGACATGTTGCGCGATGCCATCCGGAACCACCATGATCGGTCCGTGTTTGAGTCCAACCTCACCGCAGATAGCCTCAACCTCATTGCCTTGGGCTTGGTCGCCGAGATGATCGACAATTCAGTTTCCCGCCTGGCCCAAGACTGCGAATGGGAGAAGCGAGGCGGTGCGGTCATGGCATACCTGATGCTGAGCGAACAGGAGCTGGAGGAACTCTCGGCCGACACGCGGGAAATGCTTGCCGAACCCGCGGTCTAGCCCTTCGGGTGTATCGCGCCAGACGGGGCAGTTTCGGCGCGCGTTCTGGGCACGCTGCACGCCAAACGCCTGGGAACACTTCCATTGGGCGGCTGGCCGACGCCTTCGTGCCGGTTCCAGAGGCTCGTGTGGCTGCGTAGACACCGACAGCGATCGGCGCCCCTCCCTTGAACTCCAGCGTGGAAGCCGGCTCACCAGTTGGCCACAAACCGGGCAGGAGTGCTGCTAACATCAGGATTTATTAAATATTTTTATTATTCTTCCGATGAGTGGGTTGTTTCCGATCCTGTGATCAGACTAGCATTCTGGTTCCTAGCCGGGGGAGGTTTGTGTCCAAACACATGCAACCATCTGAGATTGCGCGTGAGGCAATCAAACACCTGTCTGCGCGCAAGCTCTCGCCAACACCCGCGAACTATCAGGCGTGTTACAACGAGATTGCCGGCACCCCCAACACAGCGGGCTTTCCTGAAGCAAATCTGCGCAAAGTTGCGTTGGCATTGACGGCAGGACATCCTGCGCAGCAGGCACAGCTCGATTGCCTGGACACCGCCATCGGCCGGCATAGCTGGCAGGGCATAGAAGATGCATTGGTGGCCCTGGTCAAATTGGCCGCCGTACCAGCGCAGGCCGGTGGCGCCGACTGTCCTGAGTCGAGCGCAGCTGCCGCATCCCGTGACTTGGTCGGAGAACTCTACCTCAAGCTCGCGCGCATCATCGAATGCATGTTGCCCGCGCTGGCCGATGAGGATGCGCATTTCTCGGAACAGGTGGAGTGCCTGCTGCATGTCCTGCGCGATCCGACCACCGATGCGCAAAGCGTCAAGTCTGAATTGGACATCTTCGGCCAGCGCCTCGCGTTCGCCTCGGAGGAAGAGGCCGAGATCAGGCAGGCCCTGCTCAAGCTGCTACAGCTCATTATCCAGAACATCGGCACCCTGGTCATGGAGGACAGCTGGCTCGCCGGCCAGATCAGCGCCCTGCTCGACGCCATCGCGCCGCCGCTCAGCTTGCGCCGCCTGGATGAGGTGGAGCACCGTCTGCGCGATCTCATGGAACAACAGGCGGTGGCGAAGAAGCGCAGCCTGGAAGCCCAGGAAGAGATGCGCCAGATGCTGGGGGCCTTTATCCAACGGCTCTCGGCGATGAACGAGTCGAGCACCACGTTCCAGCACCAGATCGAGCAGAGCGCACGGCAGATTGAGCAGGTCACCCGGATCGAAGACCTCGCCCCGTTGCTCAAAGAGGTGATCGACGCGACGCGTACGATGGCGGATGAAACCTCGGAAGCGCGGGAGCAGCTGCAGACCCTGGAGACGAAGGTATTGGCGACCGAGGCCGAGATTGCCAAACTGCACCTCGAGCTGAGCAGCGCCAGCGCCATGGCGCGTCATGACCCCCTGACCGATGCGCTGAACCGTAAGGGTCTGGATGAGGCATTGACACGTGAGATCGCCAACATGCAGCGCAGAGGGGCGACGATGTGTCTCGCCCTGCTTGATCTCGACAATTTCAAGAAACTCAATGATCGTCTTGGGCATAAGACGGGGGATGCCGCGCTGGTGCATCTGGTCAAGGTCGTACGTACGTGTCTGCGCCCCCAGGACTCCCTGGCGCGCTACGGTGGCGAAGAGTTCGTGATCCTCATGCCCGAGACGGAACTGGAAGCGGCGGCCAATGCAATGACCCGTCTGCAGCGCGAACTCACGAAGAACTTCTTTCTGGCGGACAACGAGAAAATTCTTATCACCTTCAGCGCGGGTGTGGCGCAACTGATGCCGGGAGAGTCAGGCGCAGACGCCATCATGCGGGCGGATCAGGCCATGTATTTGGCAAAGCGGGCCGGAAAGAACCGCGTGCTATGCGGGTAGCAGGGAGGACACGCCGATCCGCCGCAATGAAGCACGCAGTCAGGTGCTCCACGATCTCCGACGCCGGCACTGACACTTGGGGGGATTGTTACCAGAGGGGACCATTCAGACCCCTATGGTCTTACTGGCCCGGAGCCATGGCGGTGGTGGAAATTCAAAAATTGCCTTCAACACTGACCATCGCCTATGGCCGAGCTGGCGACCGACAGACCATGCCGGTGACTGGCAGGTGTGTTGTCCTGAGCTGAGGCTCGGGGTAGGGATGGCTGGTGAGCAGCGGAACCGGCCGCTGGACGGGCCGCCGCCAGCGGACCGGGTCGGGTCATAAGCGGGCATAGCCTCCACTCCCAAAACGGGGACCTCGCGAATGACCACTACCCGAATGCAGCTGTTCCAACCGCATCTCGGCTACCCCCCTCAGACGAGGGACACCGCCGTTGTAGGAGCCGCCAGATTCGCGGCGGGCCCTCTCCCAGGCACAATTTGGCCAAGTGGCCGGCAGATTAACCTCAATTAATGGCTACGCCATCCGATATCCAAAGATGCCGGCATTGTTCGGCATGCGATCCCAGCGGGGTGCGAGACATTACGTGAGAAGAACACGAAGAACACAACGGCTCAGCCGGTGTCTGGTGTTGACTGTCGCCGACTCTCCCGGCGCCTCCCGCCAGGGCGTCGTGCTCAACATGCGAGCTGAGCAGGACCGGATCAGCGTCATGGTCAAGCCGGCAACCCATCGAGAGGGCGGGTTAGTCCGGAGCGCCAGCCTGTTGCACCTTGTGACCGAGGTCTACCAATGAAGCCTCATACGCACACCCAAGCCGCGGTCCCCCTGGGTGTGCGCATCCGCCGGGTCAATCGCTTCATCCTGGCGGTCGCCCTGGCTGCCAGTGCGGTGATTGTGATCCTGAGCAGCTTCGCCATCGAGTTCTTCTCGATGGCGCAGTCGAACAGGGTCAAGGCCAGGGTGCTGGCCGACAATGCCAGCGCCAGCCTCGTGTTCCAGGATGCCGGTGCCGCGCGGGAGCTGCTTAAGTCCCTTCGCCATTCGCCGGAAGTGGACAGCGCCGTCCTGTACGACACGCGCTTGCGCCCTTTTGCCGGATACGCACCGACCGGCCACCCCCGTGCTCCAGCGCTCAGCTCGCTGGGCGCATACACTCGCTACGGGCTGCAATACATCGACTTGTTGCAACCCGTCGTGAATGACGGCCAGACGGTGGGCGGCCTGTTCCTCAGAATCGACTTGATGCCCCTCTATCGCGAGCTGTCCTGGCAAGTCATGGCCATTCTCGCCGCCGCCGCCCTGGCCATGCTGGCTGCCGAACTCCTGCTTCGGAGGCTGGGGTCGGCCTTGCTGCTGCCCTTGGCGAGGCTCACGGAACTGACCGGTCGCGTCTCCGAGAACGCCGACTTCGGCGTGCGCGCGCACAGCTGCGGGGTAACCGAGCTGGATACACTGGCCTCCGGCTTCAATGGGATGCTAGAGCAGATTCAGCAACGTGACGCGAACCTCGCCGACCATCGCGATCACCTTGAGGAGGAGGTGACGGCCCGGACGGCCGAACTCGTCAAGGCCAGGGATGCCGCGGAAGCGGCCAGTCGCGCCAAGAGCGAATTCCTGGCCACCATGAGCCACGAAATCCGCACGCCCATGAACGGCGTTCTGGGCATGACGGAGCTGCTGCTCGGCTCCCGGCTGGAGGCCACCCAACGCCGCCAAGCCGAGTCGGTCTTAAACTCCGGCCAGCATCTGCTCTCCATCATCAACGACATCCTGGACTTTTCCAAGATCGAGTCCGGGCGCATGCAGCTCGAAGCGGTGGAGTTCAATCTGCGTGAACTGGTGGAAGACACCGCAGCGATGTTCGCGCAACCCGCTCAGGACAAGGGGTTGGAACTCGCCGTCCAGCTGTTGCCGCCCGACCGCCCCCTGCAGGTCCGTGGCGATCCTTTCCGTCTGCGCCAGGTGCTCTCCAACCTGATCAACAATGCCATCAAATTCACCGCAAGGGGTGAGGTGGTCGTGCGGGCAAACGTGCTCGCCGAGACGGCGGGCGACAGCCGGGTCTACCTGACGGTGGCAGACACCGGCGTGGGCATCGCGCCCGAGGCCCAGCAGAGAGTGTTCGATCACTTCACCCAGGCCGACGGTTCCACCACGCGCCAGTACGGCGGTACCGGTCTCGGCCTGGCCATCTGCAAGCACTTGGTGGGCCTCATGGGTGGCAGCATCGGGGTGCGAAGCGAGGTCGGCAAGGGCGCCAAGTTCTGGGTGGATCTGATCCTGCCCAAGGTCCAGCGCGCCGCGCGCCCCCCTCCAGACATTCCCGACCTGGAAGGGGTGCGGGTGTTGGTGGTGGACGACAACCAGACCAACCTGGAAATCCTGGAGCAGCAGCTGGGCAGCTGGCACATGCGGGTAACCTGCGCCGAGAGCGGCGAGGAATCCCTCGATGCAATGCGGCAGGCGGCGGCGGCCGGAGCGCCCTTCGAACTCGTCATTCTGGACATGCACATGCCCCGCATGGACGGACTCCAACTGGCAAGCGCCATCCAGTCCGATGCATCGCTGGCACGGTCGCCACTGGTGATGCTCACTTCCACCTCCGATGCCGGGTCCGTCGAGGAACGCAGGCAAGCCGGCATCTTGCACTGCATCAGCAAACCCGTACGCCAATCCGAGCTATACGAGGTCGTCACCGGAACCTTGACGGCCAGCCAGGATGCCGAGCCGGCCTTGACCGCCATTTCGGAGGCTGGAGAAGTTGCGGGCCGCTCGACCGTGGGTGTCAGTCTCCGAGGCCGGGCATTGCTCACGGAAGACAACCCGGTCAACCAGGAGGTGGCGAAGGCCATGCTGTCCAGCCTGGGGCTCACGGTTCAGGTGGCCAACAACGGCGCGGAGGCCCTCGCGCTCACCATGGCGCAGGACTTCGACATCGTCCTGATGGACCTGCAAATGCCGGTGCTCGATGGCTATCAAGCGACGGCCGCACTTCGCGGGCGCGAGGCGACAGGCGCCCGGCGTCTACCCATCGTGGCGCTGACCGCAAATGCGATGGAGGGCGACCGCACCAAATGTCTGGCTGCCGGCATGGACGACTACCTAGCCAAGCCCTACAGCAAGGCGCAGCTGGAGCAGGTGCTGAGGCGCTGGCTGACGCCTACGGCACCGGCTAGAGCGCCGGAGCCAGTGACCTCGCTCGAATCGCCGGGACCGCACGACGAGGCGTCTGTCCTCGACATGAAGGTCCTGGACCAGTACCGGGCGCTGGATGTCCCGGGGGAACCCGGCTTGGCACAGCAGATCATGGGGGTCTACCTGGACAGCTCCGCACCGGCGATGGAGCAGCTGAAGCGGTCCATCGCCGAGGCCGACGCCGAGTCCCTACGCCAGGCGGCCCACGCCCTCAAGTCCAGCAGTGCCAACGTAGGTGCCCTGGGCCTGTCCGGCCTATTTAGGGAGCTGGAGGCGCTCGGCCGGCAGGCCCGGGTCTCGGAGGCGGGGCCTTTGCTCCAGGCGGCGCAACGAGAATATGCGCGGGTTCTGGCCGAAATACGCGGCCTATTGGAGCAGGCCGCATGATCGAAGGATCCCGGCGCATCCTGATCGCCGACGACGAAGTGACCGCCCGACTATTGCTGAAGGCGGCCCTGGAGAAATCCGGCTTCCATGTCGTGCTGGCGCAGGATGGCGAGGACGCGATTCGCCGGTTCCGGGCCCAACCGTGTGACATGGTCCTGCTGGACGTGGAAATGCCGGGAATGAACGGGTATCAGGTGTGTACCCGTCTGCGCCATGACGTGGGGGAGGAGCTGCCCATCGTCATGGTCACAGGCATGGATGACCTGGATTCCATCGACCGGGCGTTCGAAGCCGGCGCCACGGATTTCATCGCCAAGCCCATCAACTGGGCCCTTATCGGCCATCGAGTCCGCTATCTGTTCCGCGCCACGCAGGTCCTGCAGGACCTTCACACGGCGAACGCCCGCAACACCGCGATCCTCCACGCCATCCCGGATTCCCTCCTGCGACTGGACGCGAGCGGCAAGGTCCTCGATGCGCGGATCGCCGTACAGACGCAGTTGCGCCAGCATCTGCCCAGGTCAGGCGATCTGCTGTCGGACAGTTTGCCGAAGGACATCGCCCACAAGATGCTCGCCGCCGCCGCCCGGGCGCGCGCATCAGGCGCTACCGAGACCCTGAACTACAGCCTGCCGATGGAAGGCGGCCCAAACCGCCATTACGAGGCGAGAATGGCCGCGATTTCGGACCAGGAGACCCTTTGCCTGGTGCGCGACATCACGGATCGCAAGGAGGCCGAGAACCACATCTACCGCCTGGCCTATTTCGACACCTTGACCGGGCTACCCAACCGACTGTCTTTCTCCGAGCGCCTCGAGCGCGAAATACACCGTGCAGGCCACAGCGGCGAAAAGCTGGCGGTCCTATTCCTGGACCTGGACGGGTTCAAGAACGTCAACGACACCCTCGGGCACGGCATGGGTGACCTGTTGTTGCAATGGGTCGCGGACAGGCTGAGGCAGGGTGTCCGCCCGGCGGATGTGGTAGCGCGCAGTGAGGTCACGAACAGCGAGTTGGGCCTGGCGCGTCTGGGTGGGGATGAATTCACCGTGCTCATTCCCCATTTGCGCCAGGCAGGCGACGCGCTAGGCGTGGCCCAGCGCATCCACGAGTTGCTGCGCCGCCCATTTGCCCTGGAGGGGCATGACTTGGTCGTGACGGCCAGCATCGGCATCGCTGTGGCCCCGGATGACGGCGAGGATGCGTCCACCCTGCTCAAGCATGCGGACACCGCCATGTACCACGCCAAAGACCAGGGGCGGGACAACTGGCAGTTCTACAGCGCTTCCTTGACCCGGGAGGCCATGCGGCGGCTGAACCTGGAGAGCAATCTGCGCCAGGCCTTGGAGCGTGATGAGTTCTTCCTCGTCTATCAGCCGCAATTGGACCTTGCCAGTGGCCGGATAAAGTCGTTGGAGGCCCTGATCCGCTGGCGACATCCGGACCAGGGGTTGGTGTCTCCCATGGAGTTCATCCCCATAGCCGAAGAAAACGGCTTGATCGTTTCCATTGGTGAGTGGGTGCTGCGCACGGCTTGCCAAGAAGCGCTACGCTGGCGGGATGCGGGCACGCCGGTTCGGGTGGCGGTCAATCTCTCCCCCGTGCAATTCCGGACGCGGGACATCGTGACCTGCATCAGCCGCATTCTGTCCGAGACCAGCTTGGCGCCCGAATGGCTTGAGCTGGAAGTCACCGAAGGCGCATTGATGGAAGTTTCGGCAGGCACCCTGGCCACTCTTACCGCGCTGCGTCAGTTTGGCATTCAGTTGGCGCTGGATGACTTCGGCACCGGCTTTTCCTCCCTGAGCTATCTCAAGCGTCTGCCGATGAACAATCTGAAGGTCGACCAAAGCTTTGTGCAAGGCCTACCCGAGGACGTCGAAAGTCTGGCCATCGTCAAGGCCATTGTCTCCCTGGCCAAGAACCTGGGATTCACCGTGACTGCAGAGGGCATCGAAACCGTCGAGCAGGCGCGCATCCTGCACGCGCTGGAGTGCGAGACGCTGCAGGGCTACTACATCAGCAGACCGGTTCTGGCAGAGGCCATTCCCGAGCTGTTGTTGCGGCAATGGCGGCTGGAGGACACATGAATTCGGGGGTATGCGACATGCATGACCACGTGTGTCGCGTGGGAGGTGAAGAGTTCCTGGTCATCTGCCAGAACGTCGACCTGAAATCGACCTTGATCGCCGCGGAGCGCTTACGGCAGAAGGTCAGAGAAACGACGATCCAGGCAGGTGAGGTGGCGCTGCAACTGAGCGTGAGCATCGGCATCGCCTGCCGGGAGGCGCTCATGCCCGATGCAGACAGCCTTGTGGTGGCGGCAGACCGAGCCCTTTATGCCGCCAAACAGGCGGGGCGCGACCGCACCTGCCTCAGTTCAGGCGGCAGGCAGCGGTGCGGAGGCGCCTGAATGGGAGCACTCCCCACCTCCGGTTGCCGACGTTCCACGTCCGACCCCAGGGTCTGGCCCGTGGGCAATCCCTCTCGAACTTGAGTAACACCGCCGTTACCAAGCATGTCCTTAAGCGAGAACGCCATGAAGAAAGCTCCCCTCGCGTTGTCCCTCCTGTGCCTCGTGCTGAGTATTTGGGCCCCACGCACCCAAGCCGATGAGCCGGTGACGCCCGCGGACGTGGAACGTTACGTCAACCTGTCCCTGGAAGACCTCCTGAATCAGTCGGTGACCTCGGTCAACAAGCGTACGCAGCCACTATCCGACGTGGCGGCCGCCGTGTATGTCATCACCGCGGAGGACATCCGCCACTCTGGGGCCACCTCTCTGCCTGAGGTCTTGCGACTGGCACCGGGTGTGGATGTGGCCCACATCGGCGGAGACCGGTGGGCGGTCTCGATCCGCAGCTTTACAAGTTACCTGGCCAACAAGCTGCTGGTCCTTGTAGACGGCCGCAGCGCCTTCAGCCCGAACTTCGGCGGCGTGATCTGGAATACGTTGCAGATACCCCTGGCAAACATCCAACGCATCGAGGTCATACGGGGGCCGGCCGGTTCCGTGTGGGGCCTGAACGCGGTCAACGGCGTCATCAACATCATCACCAAGTCCGCTAAGACGACCCAGAAGACCATGCTCACCGCCGGCGACGGCGATGAGACCGGTCCATTCTTCACCGCGCGCCACGGGGGTCAGTTCGGCAAGGACACGTACTACAACTTCTACGTTCAGGGGCAGCACGGCGACGGGGACCTCACCGCAACCGGCGATGACTACCATGACGGCTTTCGTCACCTGGCCGCGGGGTTTCGCGCCGACCGCGAACAGGGGGCAGACAAAAGGATGATGACGGGCAACATCTACCACGTCCGATCGGACGGCATGGGAATCGTTCCCGACCCATCCGCCCCGCTGACCGGCTATAGCAGTCAGGCCTCCTTTACCGACGACTTCGCCGGCTTCGACCTGCAGAGCAATTTCACGCGCCGCTTGTCAGGTGATTCGGATATCCAGGCCAACGTCTCCTGGACCCACGGCAACCTGGACATGGTCATGATCGCGCACGAGACCCAGGACATCCTGGATGCGGAGTTCCGGCATCGGCTGCGGCTGGCCGACCGGCATGACTTCACCTGGGGCGTGGGCTATCGCTGGTTCAGCGACACCATCTCGGATGGGCTGGAAACGCATATCGGGCAGTCCAGTGCAACGCTGCGTGTCGCAAGCCTGTTTGCACAGGACGAAGTTGCCCTCGGAGATGATCTGCACCTGACATTGGGTGCGCGTCTGGATCAGCAGAAATACACCGGCACCGAACTGCAGCCCTCCGCGAGCCTGCTCTGGCACGTCAATCCCCGGCACAGTCTGTGGACATCCCTGGCCGAGGCAAGACGAATCCCTTCCCGCGGGGAACGCACCGCCGACTTTGGCTATGGTGTCATTCCCCCTGGGACACTGCCTGTCCCGTCTCCGCTGAATGCACTCCCCGCGCTAACAGTGCTCAGGGGAACCTCGGCCACCGATTCCGAGCGTATGGATGCGTTTGAAATCGGCTATCGCGGCCAGGAGACCGAACGCCTCTTTCTTGATGCCACCGTCTACGTACACCGCTACAAGGACCTAGTGGCCGCAACCTCTCTCAACCCCAATGCCCTTGAAATCGGCAATGGATATCTGATCCTTCCAGCTCCTTTCACAAATACAGGAACACTGACCGTCCAAGGCCTGGAGGTGTCAGCGGACTGGCGACCGTACGATTTCTGGCATCTACAGGCCAGCTACGCGTACATGCATACCGGCGAGTACAGGGGTGCCGACCCTTCCTTCTCAAGCTTCGTTCCGAATCAAATCGTTTCGCTGCTGTCCTCCTGGAGGCTCAACCAAGACACCGATTTGAACCTCTGGCTACGCCACGTGGGTCAACGGCCCAATTACCCTTATCCCGCCCTCGACGCATACAACAGTATCGACCTGAGGCTCGCGTGGCGCCCGAGGAAAGGGGTGGAACTGTCATTGGTGGGGCAGAACTTGACGGATGCACCGCGTCAGGAATTCACCTCTTTGGTCCCCACTTTCGCGCCCGCGCGGATAGAACGCGGGGTCTACGGAAAGATAAGACTGGACTTTTGATGGCCCTCGGCGACGTCTCTGGCCCGCGATCAAAGCCCATGTGCGTCGCAGCGCTCTCCCAGAAACGCCGTCGTTTGACGCAGCGTGGGTGGTGGGCCCTGCTGTTCGCGCTCATGGTGTGCTTGCCTGGCGGGGTCTGGGCCTCAGGCGCGGGGATTCGGCTGGGTCTGCTGTTCAATTTCGTCAGGTTCACCGACTGGCCTGCCGGGACGTTCTCTCAGCCCAGCGCTCCACTCACCATCTGCCTCGCCACGGGAGACGATGACATGGCGGCGGGGCTCTCTGCCCTGGAGCAGCACACGGTCCAGGGCCATCCGGTAGAAACGACGCTGATCAGCCGACCTAGTCAGGTGAGCGCCTGTCAGGTTGTCTATCTTCCGGCAGGCCTGCCTGGCCGGATTTCAGACTTCCTCGATGCGGCCGGCAAAGGAGGGATTCTGACCGTCAGCGATTATCCTGAGTTCATTGAGGCTGGCGGCATGATCGGATTAATCCTCGATAACAACCGCTACGTATTCGAGATCAACAACGAGGTGCTGAGGCAGGCCCAGTTACACATGAATCCGCAGGTCCTCAAACTGGCACGCAGGGTGAAATGACATGGAGTGCCCGAAAATGGCGCAGTTCGGACGCGTCGATGTCACCCGTCACTGGCAGCCATATGGTCGCCGCCGTTGGTGGCCGCCTGCATTGGGACAGACCCAATGCCGTTAAGTTAAGCCCAAGAGGCGGGGTTTCATGATAGAATTTCTTCTGCAATGTTTATGTTAATCAATGGGATACATTCAAGATGACATTGCAACTTCCATGCCAGTTTGCTTGCCGAAACGGCGGATTTGATCAATTCCGACACCTTTCTTTTTGAGCATCGTGTTGATGTCTGCCATTTTATCCGGCGCCGTACGTTGACCCTGCCAATGCTGATCGCTTGTCTCGCCCAAGGGTTCATCAAGGGGCTGCAAAGCGAATTGGATGATTTCTTCGGGCGTTTGTCGGGCAAGGCAGCGTTCGCCCGGAGCGTCACCAAGAGCGCCTTCTCCCAAGCCCGCAAGAAGCTCCGTCCCTCGGCCTTTGTGGCCCTCAATTCCCTGTTGCTGGAACGCTGGTATTCGTCTGTCGATGCCCCACGCTGGCACGGCTTTCGGTTGCTGGCAGGCGATACCACGACTGTGCGGGTTCCGAATCTGCCCGAGACCGTTGAGGCGTTTGGGCTGCATGGAGGTGGCCGGGGCGAGCCTGTACCCATGGCCATGGCTTTCGGCCTCTATGACGTACTCAGTGGGCTGATGGTGCATGCCGAGATGCATCCCGGCGGAACGCGGGACCGGGATCTGTTGGCCAGCAGTCTGGACCAAGTGGGCATCGATGATCTGCTTCTGTTGGATCGGGGTTTCGCTTCTTACTGGTTGCTCGCTTGGATGACCCAGGCAAAGCGGCATTTCTGCGTTCGGGTCGATTCCATGGCAATCGGCCCCATCGAGACCTTCCAGTACCGTTCGGACAAGGCCGAGGAGGTCATCTCCGTGACCATGCCTGCCGCCGCTCTGCGCAAGGCAGCCGGCAAGGGATTTGTCCTGAAGGACCCATCCTTCCGGGTGCGTCTCATACGCGTGCCCCTTCCGGGCGGAAAGACTGAGGTGCTGGCCACCTCCCTGCTGGACAGCAAGGTCTTCCCCGCTGAGGAGTTTGCCGCGCTCTATCACCAGCGTTGGCGTATCGAAGAGTGCTTCAAACTGCTCAAGTGTCGCCTGGCCATTGAGCATTTCTCTGGGGAGTTGCCTGATTCCGTGCGCCAAGACTTTCTGGCCAAGGTGTGGCTGGGCAATCTGACGGCCTCTCTGGCCTTTCTGGCCCGGGCTTCCTTGCCCCCGTCGAAGCAATCCAAATGGATTCCGAACCTCACCTATGCGGTGGCTGCCTTGCGTGCGGTGCTTCCCACTTGCCTGGTCCGATCTGGCAAGCAACGAAGTCCGATCAAGACTCTTATCGCCTTGATCGCAAAGACCACGGAATGGGTCCGACCAGACAGGCATTTCCCAAGGGAAAGACAGGTCGTCAACCCCGTTCGGCACCGCGCTTACAAGGCAATTCGATGACATGGCTTAGGCTTAACTTAACGGCATTGGGGCTAATGCTTTTTTTATCGAGCGTTTGTCTTTACGTGAAAGATGGTTGGATATCGCTAAGATATACCGTTTGGGTTTTAGGCGTTCGAGTTTTGGATGTTCTTTTGCGCTTAGCGTCCGAATTAGTTGTGCTGTAGGTGTGTTTGCCCAGTGCTTGCATTGAAGAACAACCTCATTGCCTGCTGAGTTAAAAAAACGACCATCTACTCCAGAATCTTTCCCAGGTTTGAAACGCTCAAATCGGAAGCCATAGAAGTCGCCAAGTAGATCGGCTGCAAATATCTCAAATTCTTTGTCATTTAGGGACGTGAAGTCGTAATCGGACATGAGAAAGGCCCAGGTAAACTCCCCATATAAGAAACACGGGGGGCTACGGATACATCATCCCGTCACAGCCAAGCCTGGCCACAGATGTATGGGCAGGGCTAGTGTGCAACGAGGCGGCCTGGAGACCGGATACATCTGGACTCGTGACAGTGAGGAATCGTTATACGTACTGCGGTTAAGGCTCGATCCCTGTACGTGTTTGCCGGCTCCAGCGTCTCACCCCCCATGCCACATTTGGTAGATTACGAGCGACAGTATCACAACCACGATCAGGACCACCACGCGGGTAATTGCGTCCATCCGACACCTCCACCCCTGGAACACGATCGGCATAATAGGGCGGTTTCCTTAATCAAGACTTAAGCGCTAATTGCAGAAATCCACAGGAGTGACCCGCCCGGGCGCAAGCCACGCCTGCGGGCGGGAGGTCCCTGTGGAGTTCTGCTGACGGAGCCACGACTTGACAACGTAAAGCTTTACGGGGTAAGGTCTGTCATCCACTCATGGAACGGAGCACATGAAGACCTTCAAGACCGTCGCCGAACTGGCCGCGGCAATTGCATCAGGCGATATACCTGTAAAGGTGGTTTCACCAGGTTATGCGGCTGCGCTACTCGGCGTGACACGCCAAGCGATCAATGATCGGATGCACCGAAGCAAGAGCTTGGAGGCATGGGGGGCTGAAGGCACAGTGCTGATCAGCATGCGATCCATTGAAAAAGCCTTACAGAAGAAAAAGGCGGGTGAATAGCGGCCATGAGGCATCCAGTGTCATTCCGCAACGTTCTAATCGGCCACGACACCATCGAGTGCGCCTACTACCTAAGAAGGCAGGGCGGGGAGGGGATCGACTTCGACCGACTCGCCACGCTCAAGGAAGGGCTACGGCAGTCGAAACGTCGGGAGGGGGTGGCGATCC
>JBJKSP010000151.1:0-8043 GCA_046703865.1 Thiobacillaceae bacterium | reverse complement strand
TCTCTTCCTCTTCCGGGCTCAGTTGAATCGTCGCAGCGAGTCGCATCCTTGGGCTCCTGTCTTAGCGATAAGCGCACAGACAGGTTCGGTCCTATTAAGTTCCATTAATTACGAGGCACTACACTAGAAGGAGCGAAGGCTCTCCGATGGTCTCTGGATGGACTCGAGTTCAGGGCCAGCCCTTGCCGTGACATGTTCCTGGTTAGCGTGGTGAAGGCAACGAGGCTGGATGCGCTGAGCGCTCGCCAGAGACAGGTGGCGGAAATGCTCGCCAAGGGGAAGCAATACAAGGACATCGCGAGGGAATTGTCTATTTCTCCTTCCACCGTGACCAAACATGTGAATCAGATTCACGACCGCCTTCAAATCTCTGGACGGGAGGAGTTGATCGGTTTATTCAGCGAGACGAATGCGCTATCGTCCGAGACCTGACGAGTAGATAGGTGGGCACAAAAAATAACTACTCTGCTGCCGCGATCCGCATAAAATCATCGCCAGCTTTATATCGATCGTTTTTCAGGAGACAGGAGGGAAGATCATGTCCGTTGGAAAAGGCACGTCCGCCAAGCAAACCCCGAAGAAAGCCACTGCGGCTACGGAGGCCGCCAAGCCCAAGAAGGCAGCGACCGCGCCCAAAGCGAAAAGCACGGCAGTAGAAACAACGGCCGGTAGCGTAAAGGCCGCTGCTGCACCCACCGCCGGCAAAGCGGTTAGCAAAGCCGCAACGACCAAGCAGGAGGCCAAGCCGGCCCCCGCCACGCCACCGGCCCAACCCAAGCAGGTCGCAGTAGCCCCCAAGGCAACCGCTAAGCCATCTCCTGCCAAGGCAGCCCCCAAAGCAGCACCAAAGGCAGCACCCAAGGCAGCCACGACCAAGGCTGAAAAGGCCACACCTGCGAAGAATCCGGTCAAGAAACCCTCGGCCCCTTCCGAGGAGGAACGCCAACGCTGGATCGCCACTGCGGCTTACCATCGCGCAGAGAAACGTGGCTTTGCCCCGGGTTACGAGGTGCAGGACTGGCTCGATGCGGAAGCGGAGGTCAACGAATTGATCGGAAAGGCCTGATCGGGCCCAAGGTGGTCCGAGCCGTGCCGAATGAAGACATACATATGACTGCCTCAAGGCAGCCAAGGGCGGGAGTTCAAGGGGTAACAAGCTAAGTCTTGTCTACATTGATGACGATCGAGACTTGACGCTAACGGCCGTCAGCGATGTGTGCTGTCGACTGGACTGTGCTCGCCTATCACCCTTTATTTGGAGCTCTCCATGGAACGTCGCATCTTTCTCAACTCCGCCCTGGCCGGTGCCGCCGGGATCGCCTTCATGCCTGGCAATGCAAATGCCGCCAGGATGCGCGAATGGGACAACGTCATTTTCACCGCAAGAGAACCCGGTCATTGGAAAGACGTGGAAAAGCTGCATGTGCCCATCCTCGCCATCGAGGGCAATACGCTCACCGTCACCACCCCCCATCCGATGAGCGAGGCCCATTACATCGTGAGCCATACGGTGGTGCTTCACGGCGGCCATTTTCTGAGCCGCAAGACCTTCACCTGGAAGGACAAGCCGGTCTCCACACACACCCTGCCTGCTGGCTACAGGGGCAAGATCTTCGTGACCAGCACCTGCAATCGGCACGACTGGTGGCTTAAGGAACACAGGGTGTAATCCCCTGCCGCAGTCAGACCCCAGCAGCAGGGTTCTGCATTGCGCTCACTATGGTTGATCGCGCCAAGTCACCCCTTGGCAGGCATCTTTCAACCCGATTTTCTTGAATAAGCCGGGTTTTGAAGGCCAAAAAAAGGACCGCCTGAGCGGTCCTTTTTGTGCCCCCGCCCTGTCCCCCCACAGGCGGGAGAGGACGGGGTGAAGCGCCGTGAGAGTCCAGGGCTTACTGGAACACGCCCAGCTTCTCGCGCCTGCCCGGGTACAGCTTATCGGCGTCGCCGGGGAACGACTCGAAAGCGCGCGCGAATTCCCTGTGCTCCTTGGCCCATTGGATGGGATCGGCCTTGGCCTTCCAGCACTCGTAGGCCTGGCGCAACGACTTGGCGCCCGCGGCGGGAGAGTCGATGTGGCCGTAGGAGCCACCGCCGGCGGTGTTAATCAGGTTGCCGTGGCCCAGGTTCTCGAAGAAGCCGGGCAGGCGCAGGGCGTTCATGCCGCCGGAGATGATGGGTGTGGTGGGCTTCATGCCGAACCACTCCTGATGGTAGACGGGACCGTCCGCGGAGTCGCGCTCGATCATGTAGGCGATGTTGCGGTCGTCGGCCTCACCCTCCATCTTGCCGTAGCCCATGGTGCCCACGTGGATGCCGGAGGCGCCCTGCAGGCGGGACATCTTGGCGAGCACGAAGGCGGTGTAGCCGCGGTTGGCACTCGGTGAGGTGATCATGCCGTGGCCGGCGCGATGGTAGTGCAGATACTGGCTGGGATACTGGCGACGCGCCGTGGTGACCATCCCCGGGCCGCCCACAAAGCCGTCCACCAGGAAGGCCAGCTTGTCCGCATCGGGTCCGAAGGCCTCCAGCGCGAAGTCGGCGCGGGCGCACATCTCGAAATGGTCATCCGCGGTGATGTTCATGGAGAACAGCTTGGCCTCGCCGGTCTCGTCCATGGCGCGCTTCATGGCGTCGTAGACCAGCAGGATGGTCTTCTTCACCGGCGCGAACACCTGGTTGCCCTGGGGCTCGTCGTTCTTGATGAAGTCGCCGCCCAGCCAGAACTGGTAGGCCGCCTCCGCGAAGGGTTCGGGGCGCAGGCCCAGCTTAGGCTTGATGATGGTGCCGGCGATGTAGCCGCCGTCCACCACCGGCCGGCCCAGGATGCGCCACAGGTCGGAGATGTCCTTGGCCGGGCCGTCGAACAGCTGGATGGCCCGCGGCGGGACCCAGAAGTCGATCATCTTGCCGTACTCGATGTCGCCCATGCCCTGATTGTTGCCGATGGTCAGGGTCAGGAACGAGACCATCATCATGCGCCCGTCGGTGACGTTGCGGTCGAACAGCTCCAGGGGATAGGCGATGCGCATGTCCTGCGTCGCCTCGTCGATGTGGTAGACCAGCGCGTCCACGCCCTTGGTGAAGTCGTCCGTGGTGGAGACCTCCACGTTGGTGCCGGTGGAGGACTCGGCGGCGAAGTGGGCGGCGGCCTCCAGATAGCCGTGGCCGGCCTTGGGCTTCATCTTGTAGGCCACCAAGATGTGCTTGCCGCCTGCGATCAGGTCTTCTTCCCTGAGGGACAGGTCGGCGTAACGTGCGGATTGATCCATTGCTCAACTCCCGATAAAAGGCAAATACCCAAAACGAGTAGGGGTACTATACGGACCTTGCACCATAAGTAATATTCAGATGTTCTTATCCTGACCATAAGAAAACCCTTATGATTCTCGGGTCATCTCCCCCATCCGGTTTCCCGAGTCCGTCATGATCCATCCCACCCTGCGACAGCTCCAGGTCTTCGAGGCCGTGGCCCGGCACCGTTCCTTCTCCCGCGCGGCGGAAGAACTGCATCTGTCCCAGCCGGGCGTCTCCATGCAGGTCAAGCAGCTGGACGAAATGGCCGGTCTGCCCCTCATCGAACAGGTCGGCAAGAAGATCTACCTGACCGAGGCGGGCCGGATGGTCTACCAATGCAGCCGGAACATCGCACAACAGGTGAGCGACCTGGATGAGGCCCTGTCGCAGCTGAAGGGCCTGGACCAGGGCGAACTCAAGATCTCCGCCGTGAGCACCACCAAGTACTTCGCCCCCCAGTTGCTGGCCGCCTTCTCCCAGCGTCATCCCCAACTCAAGGTGAGGCTGGACGTGGGCAACCGGGAGAGGCTGCTCACGGCACTGGCCCAGAACGACGTGGACCTGGCGATCATGGGCAAGCCCCCGGAGGACTGGGAGCTGGAGGCCCATCCTTTCATGGACAACCCCCTGGTCATCATCGCCCCGCCCCGGCACCCCCTGGCCCATGAACATGACATTCCCGCCCGGCGCCTGGAGGGAGAGAGCTTCATCATGCGCGAGCCCGGCTCCGGCACCCGGGCCGCCACGGAGCGCTACTTCGCCGAACACAAGGCCACCCTCACCGCCGGCATGGAGATGAACAGCAACATCGCCATCCAGCGGGCTGTGGCGGCGGGCCTGGGGCTGGGTCTGGTGTCTCGGCACACCCTGGACATGGAACTGAAACTGGAGCGACTGGTGATCCTGGACGTGGAGGACACCCCCATCCTGCGTCACTGGTATATCGTGCACCGCCCCGGCAAGCGCTTTTCCGCCGCCGCCCGCAGCTTCATCGACTTCGTGCGGACGGACGCCAAGACGGCGTTGGACGCCTAACCGCTCCGGTTTGCGATAATCGGCCGCATCGCATCCGGCGTCATCGATGCCCTTCGAGCCGAAATGACACCCCAGGATCTCGCATATGCCGTTGAGGCGGTGGCGCTCGCCCTGGAATTCGACCGCCCGGCGGATACCAGGCTATCCGCCTTCTTCCGCCAGCATCCCAAGCTGGGCGGCCGGGAACGGGCCTCCATCGCGGAGGCGGTCTACGGCGTGCTGCGCCGCCTGCGCAGTCTCGGTCACCTGGCGGGGGGAGACGCGCCGCCCCGCCGCCTGGTCCTGGCCTGGCTGGCCCGTTTCGGGGGACATAGCCTCAGGGAACTGGAGCCCTTGGTGGACGGGAGCGAACTCGGCTGGCTGCGCGGCATCAAGGGTGTCGACCTGGACAGCTTGCCTGCCGCCCAGCGGCTGGACCTCCCGGACTGGCTTCACGAATGCCTGGCGGCCCAATACGGCGATGCCCTGCCCAAGCTGATGGAGGGACTCAACGCCCCCGCCCCCCTGGACCTGCGCATCAACCCCCTCAAGACCAGCCGGGCGCAGGCCCTTGAGGCATTGCGACGGGAAGGGCTGGAAGCCGAGCCCACGCCTTATTCCCCCCTGGGCCTGCGCATGCGGGGCAAGCCCGCCCTGCAGCGTTACCCCTTGTTCCTGGACGGCAGCCTGGAGGTGCAGGACGAGGGCAGTCAATTGCTGGGCCTTTTCCTGGGCGCCAAGCGGGGCGAGATGGTGTGCGACTTCTGCGCCGGTGCCGGAGGCAAGTCCCTCCTGCTGGGGGCATTGATGCGCGACACCGGCCGGCTCTATGCCTTCGACGTGTCGGAAAAACGCCTCGCCAAACTGAAGCCCCGCCTGGCCCGTTCCGGTCTGTCCAACATCCACCCCCAGCGCATTGGCGACGAGAACGACGCCCGGATCAAGCGTCTCGCCGGCAAACTGGATCGTGTGCTGGTGGACGCCCCCTGCTCCGGCCTGGGGACCCTGCGCCGCAGCCCGGACATGAAATGGCGCCAAACGCCGGAGGTCGTGGCGGAGTTCGCGGGGAAACAGGGGGCCATTCTGGCCTCCGCCGCCCGCCTGTTGAAACTCGGAGGCCGCCTGGCCTATGCGACCTGCAGCCTGCTGCGGGAGGAAAACGAGGCCGTGGTCGAGGCCTTTCTGGCCGAGTACCCGGGCTATGCACCGGTGCCGGCCGGCCGGCGTCTTGCCGAACTCGGCATCCCTTTGGACACCGGACCTTACCTGCGCCTGGACCCCGCCCGGCACGGCACGGACGGCTTCTTCGCCGCCCTGCTGGAAAGGACCCCATGATCCGCGTCTTCGCCGCCACCTTCCTGCTGGGCACCGCCCTGACCACGGCCGCAAGTCCACCCCTGGGACTGCCCGCCCGGGGCAGCGTCCAGGTCGCATTCAGCCCAGGGGACAATGCCGGCGCCCTGGTGGTGGACACCATCCGGCAGGCTCGCAGGCAGGTCCTGGTACAGGCCTACAGTTTCACCCACCGGGCCATCGCCGACGCCCTCATCGCCGCCCACCGCCGGGGTGTGGAGGTCAGTGTCATCGCCGACATGGAGGAGACCCGGAACCTGGAGAACAGCCTGATCGGAGACCTGGCGCAACACGGTGTGACCGTGTATCTGGACGGACAACATCTCGCCGCCCACAACAAGATCATGGTGATCGACCCGGACCTGCCCACGGCCGCCGTCATCACCGGCAGTTTCAACTTCACCCATGCCGCCCAGTACCGGAACGCGGAAAACCTCCTGGTCCTGCGCGGCAATCCCCCCCTGGCCCAGGCCTATGCCGCCAACTGGCGGCGGCACCGCACCCACTCCCTGAACTGGCGTCCATGACCCGCCTCAAATATCGGTTGTGCTAATCTGTCTACGTTCGCCGGGAGAAACCCGGCAACCAAAAACGCCGTATACAGCCGGCTCGTTTAATTATTAGAGGTCCCATTATCCATGCTTAACGGTTTAATCAGCCTCCCCTGGTGGGGCTATGTGTTGGTGACCCTGGTGCTGACCCACATCACCATCGCCACCGTCACCATCTTCCTGCACCGCTCCCAGGCCCACCGGGCCCTGGACCTGCACCCCGTCATCAGCCATTTCTTCCGTTTCTGGCTCTGGCTCACCACCGGCATGATCACCAAACAGTGGGTGGCCATCCATCGCAAGCACCACGCCAAGTGCGAGACCCCGGACGACCCCCACAGCCCCCAGGTGCTGGGCATCAACAAGGTACTCTGGCAGGGGGCCGAGCTCTATCGGGACGAAGCCGACAAGCCGGACACCCTTACCCGCTACGGCCATGGCACCCCGGACGACTGGCTGGAGCGCCAGCTCTACACCCGCCGCAACTTCTGGGGCATCAGCCTCATGTTCGCGTTGGACGTGCTGCTGTTCGGCCCCATCGGCATCACCATGTGGGCGGTGCAGATGCTCTGGATCCCCTTCTTCGCCGCCGGCGTCATCAATGGCATGGGCCATTACTGGGGCTACCGCAACTACGCATGCGAGGACGCCAGCACCAACATCTCGCCCTGGGGCATCCTCATCGGCGGGGAAGAACTGCACAACAACCACCATGCCTACGGCAGCTCCGCAAAGCTTTCCAGCCGCTGGTACGAGGTGGATATCGGCTGGCTCTATATCCGCATCCTGGAGACCCTGGGCCTGGCTGCCGTGAAGAAGGTCGCCCCCCGGGTGCGCTGGGGCGAGATCAAGCACTTCTGCGACGCCGAGCTGCTGAGCGCCGTCATCACCCACCGCTACGACGTGCTCACCCGCTACACCCGTTCCATGAAGGCGGTGTGCGCCAGCGAGCTGGACAAGCTGCGCGGCGCCCTGCCCGGACTGCCCGTCAAGATCAGCGCCAGACAGCTGCGCCGCTGGCTCAGCCGCGACGAGGCCGAACTCAAGGAGCCCGAGAAGGCCACCCTCCTGGCCATGCTGGCCCGAAGCCCGCAGCTCAGCACCATCTACCAGATGCGCCGCGAGCTCGTCGCCCTGTGGGCCCGCTCCACCGCCACCCGGGAACAGCTGGTGCACCAGCTCCAGGACTGGTGCCAGAAGGCCGAACAGAGCGGTATCGAGGCCCTGAGCCAGTTTTCGATGAAACTCCGAAGCTACGCCTGAGGCGCAAGCCCCGGAAAGCAAAAACGGCGGGCAAACCCGCCGTTTTTGTTTGGAAACCGGGCCGGACCGGATGGCGCTTCTGTCAGCCGGCCTCCAGCGCGCTCCGGATCGAGGTCACTTCGCCGCGGCCACGAGGGCCTGATCGATGTCCTCCAGGATATCGTCCACATGCTCGATGCCTATGGACAGGCGCACCATGTCCTCGCTAACGCCCGCCTTGGCGAGCTCCACCGGCGAGAGCTGGCGGTGGGTGGTGGTGGCGGGATGGCAGGCCAGGCTCTTGGCGTCGCCGATGTTCACCAGGCGCACGATCAGCTGCAGGGCATCGATGAACCGCGCCCCCGCCTCCAGGCCCCCCTTGATGCCGAAGGACAGGATGCCCGAGGCCTTGCCGCCCATGTACTTGTCCGCCAGCTTCCTGGTGGGGGAATCCGCCAGGCCGGCATACTGCACCCACGACACCTGCTCGTGCTCGCTCAGATGCCTGGCCACGGCCATGGTGTTGTCGCAGATCCGGTCCATCCGCAGCGGCAGGGTCTCCATACCCTGCAGGATGAGGAAGGCG
>JBJKSP010000150.1:0-15717 GCA_046703865.1 Thiobacillaceae bacterium | reverse complement strand
GCCCTGAAGAAATCAGCAACAGGTGGACTAAATGCGCCATCGACGGCACCTAGCCTGGCTGGACATGCCTCGTTGCCTAGGATAGCGACCGGGCGATGGTCGGAACGAGATACCCAGTAGGCGGCCGCCTAATCAGACACGCAGGACTATGGGGAGAGCAGGGCTCGGGCGAAAACAATCTCAAAGGTAGCAATTAGGTAGCAATACAAACTGCCCTGAGATGGATAAAGAGGCCGAATCCCTTGTGTATTCTGGCTCCCCGACCTGGGCTCGAACCAGGGACCTGCGGATTAACAGTCCGTCGCTCTACCGACTGAGCTATCGGGGAATTGGGAGGGCGGGATAATACTGATGACGGTGGCTTTCGGTCAACCGGGGATAGACGCATTGGCCAGAGCATTGCCGAGTTGGCGGGGGTAGCCGCACGCGGGGACGTGATGTGGCCCACCGTTCGTATATCGAAGCTCGCTCCTGCAAGGCCTTTGGGCGATTCTTGGGGGGAGTTCGTTCATGCCAGGGCGTTGCCGATGCGTTCGATGGCCTTCTGCAGATTTTCCAGGGACGTGGCGAAAGAGAGTCGGGCGTAACCTTCGGCGCCGAAGGCGGAACCGGGGACTACGGCGACGCCGTGGTTCAGTAGATATTCGGTCAGCGCCAGGTCGTTGGGTTGGCTGATCCGGTTGGTGGCATGCAGGTTGGCGAGGGCCTGGCGCATGTCCGGGAAGGCGTAGAAGGCGCCGCCGCTGTCCAGGCAGTGCACGCCTGGGATGGCGTTGAGGCCGTCCACCACGTAGCGGTGGCGTTCCCGGAAGGCGGCCACCATGGGTTCGATACAGCCCTGGTCGCCGTTGAGGGCTGCTTCGGCCGCCACCTGGGAGATGGAGGTGGGGTTGGAGGTGCTCTGGGACTGGATGTTCTCCATGGCCGCGATGATGGGGGCGGGGCCCGCGGCGTAGCCGATGCGCCAGCCGGTCATGGAATAGGCCTTGGATACGCCGTTGAGCACCAAGGTGCGTTCGTACAGATCCGGGCAGGCGTTCAGGATGTTGGCGAAGGGGGTGTCCGTCAGGCGGATGTGCTCATACATGTCGTCGGTGGCGATGAGCACCCGGGGGTTGCGGCGCAGTACCTCGCCCAAGGCGGCCAGTTCTTCCCTGCCGTAGATGGCGCCGGTGGGGTTGGAGGGGCTGTTGATGACCAACATGCGCGTGCGCGGGGTAATGGTCCGTTCCAGTTGCTCGGCGTTGATCCGGTAGCCTTGCTCGATGCCGGCCTGGACGATCACCGGTTTGCCGTCGGCCAGCACCACGATGTCTGGAAAGGACACCCAGTAGGGGGCGGGGATAATGACCTCGTCGCCTGGGTTGATCACGGCCTGGACCAGGTTGAAAAAGCTCTGCTTGCCGCCGCAGGACACCAGGACCTGTTTGGGGATGTATGCCAGACCGTTGTCCCGGGCGAACTTTGCGATGACGGCCTGCTTCAGCGAGGGCGTGCCGCCCACCGGGGTGTATTTGGTGAATCCCTTGTGGATGGCGGCGATGGCCGCCTCCTTGATGTGATGAGGAGTGTCGAAGTCGGGTTCGCCGGCCCCCAGGCCGATGATGTCCCGGCCTTCGGCCTTCAGCCTGGCGGCATGGGCGGTGACGGCCAGGGTGGGGGAGGGCTTGATGTTTTTGACGCGGGCGGACAGTTCCAAGATCGTGACCTATTCAACAATGGTGTGCCGCATGGGGCGCGGTATCATCCATAAGTTTTGCACCAGGCAGCGCGCGCGATTTTAACGTGGACGTCACCTTCCCCCATAGTCCTTTTGCATTGCATCAACCCTTCGAACCGTCGGGCGATCAGCCACAGGCCATCGCCAGACTGATCGCGGGCCTGGAACGGGGAATACGCTGCCAGACCCTGCTGGGGGTGACGGGCTCGGGCAAGACCTACACCATGGCCAACGTGATCGCGCGGCTGGGTCGGCCGGCTTTCGTCATGGCGCCCAACAAGACCCTGGCGGCCCAGCTCTATTCCGAGTTCCGGGAGTTCTTTCCAGACAATGCGGTGGAGTATTTCGTCTCCTACTATGACTATTACCAGCCGGAGGCCTATGTACCAGCCCGAGACCTGTACATCGAGTAGGACTCCAGCATCAACGAGCACATCGAGCAGATGAGACTGTCCGCCACAAAGGCGATACTGGAGCGGCGCGACTGCGTCATCGTGGCCACGGTGTCCGCCATCTACGGTATCGGTGACCCCTCCGACTATCACGAAATGATCCTGCACTTGAGGCAGGGCGACCGCATCCCCCAGCGGGAGATCATCCGGCGCCTGGCCGAGATGCAGTACCAGAGGAACGAACTGGAGTTCAAGCGCGGGGTGTTCCGGGTGCGGGGCGACGTGATCGACATCTTTCCTGCGGAACACGCGGAGACGGCGGTGCGGGTATCCCTGTTCGACGATGAGATCGAGGGCCTGTCCCTGTTCGATCCCCTGACCGGGCAGGTCGCCGCCAAGGCCGCACGCTTCACGGTCTTCCCCTCAAGTCACTACGTCACGCCCCGGGAGACCACGCTGCGGGCGGTGGAGGCGATCAAGCTGGAGCTGGCCGAGCGGCTGCATTTCTTCCACGACCAGGGCAAGCTGGTGGAGGCCCAGCGTCTGGAACAACGCACCCGCTTCGACTTGGAGATGCTCAACGAACTGGGTTTTTGCAAGGGCATTGAGAACTACTCCCGCCACCTGTCCGGGCGCCGCCCGGGCGAACCGCCGCCGACCCTCATCGACTACCTGCCCGAGGACACGGTGATGTTCATCGACGAGTCTCATGTCACCGTGCCCCAGATCGGCGGCATGTACCGCGGCGACCGGGCCCGGAAGGAAAACCTGGTGGACTACGGTTTCCGGCTCCCCTCGGCCCTGGACAACCGCCCCCTGCGTTTCGACGAGTTCGAGCATATGATGCGCCAGACCGTGTTCGTGTCGGCGACGCCGGGGCCCTACGAGACCCGGCGCCAAGAGCAGGTGGTGGAGCAGCTGGTGCGCCCCACGGGTCTGGTGGATCCGGCGGTGATCGTCCGCCCGGTGGCCACCCAGGTGGACGACCTCATGTCCGAGATCCATCTGCGTGTAACCAAGCAGGAGCGGGTCATGGTGACCACGCTGACCAAGCGCATGGCGGAGGACCTGACCGAGTACCTGGCCGATCACGGGATTAAAGTCCGCTACCTGCATTCCGATATCGATACCGTGGAGCGGGTGGAAATCATCAGGGACCTGAGACTGGGAGTGTTCGACGTGCTGGTGGGCATCAACCTGCTGCGGGAGGGTCTGGATATCCCGGAGGTCTCCCTGGTGGCGATATTGGATGCGGACAAGGAGGGCTTCCTGCGTTCCGAGCGCTCCCTGATCCAGACCATCGGCCGTGCGGCCCGGCACCTGAACGGCACCGCCATCCTGTATGGCGACGTCATGACCGATTCCATGCGCCGGGCCATCGACGAGACCGAGCGCCGGCGGCGCAAGCAGATGGCCTACAACGAGGCCCACGGGATCACGCCCAAGGGGGTGCAGAAGAAGATCAAGGACATCATCGACGGCGTGTACGACCTGGAGCAGACGGAACATGCCCTCAAGGTGGCCCAGGAGCAGGCACGATACGAGACCATGGGAGAAAAGGAGGTCACCCGTGAGATCAAGCGGCTGGAGAAGGACATGCTGAGCGCCGCCCGGAACCTGGAATTCGAGAAGGCGGCCGAATTGCGCGACCAGTTGCACGCCCTGAAGAAGCTCATGTTCGGGGTGGATGAAGGCAGTCCACCCCCGGCGGGGGCCGCGAACATGGACACCCGGCCCGCGCCGCGCCGGCGTGGCCGGGTGTGACGGGTGGGCGAGTGAGCGTGATCGGAAAGGTTCAGCCCATGGTCATCGACGCCCAGGACGGTTCGGAACTGGTTATCGATTATGGCGCCATGCGTGCCCTGGTGGTGGATGACATCCCCAGCATGCGTTCCGCATTCAAGACAACCCTTTCCAACTTCGGCATCACCCGGATCGAGGTGGCCGGTTCGGCCCAGGAGGCCATATTCAAGCTTAAGAACGCCCAGTTCGACCTCATCATCAGCGATTACAACCTGGGCGAGGGGCGCGACGGTCAGCAGTTGTTGGAGGAGCTGCGTCACCGCGGCCTGATGACCCTGGACACGGTCTTCATCATGGTGACCGCAGAGTCCAAGTACGAGAAGGTGGTGGCTACGGCCGAGCTGGCACCGGACGATTACATGATCAAGCCTTTCAGTGCCGAGGTCCTGTGCAGCCGGCTGGAGGTCATCGTCCGGCGCAAGCGTGCCTTTGCCGATATCTATGCGCACTATCACAAGGGGGAACTGGAGGCGGCCGTGGCGGGCTGCGACGCGGTGATCGCTTCCAAGCCCAGATATGTGGTGGATGCCCTGCGCTTCAAGGGCGAGCTCCAGAACGCCATGGCCCGCTACGAAGAGGCCGAGGTCCTCTACCGGCAGGTTGTGGCGATGCGCGCCGTGCCCTGGGCGCGTCTGGGCCTGGCCAGGAGCCTGCACATGCAGCACAAGGAGGCGGAGGCCGAGCAGCTCCTCAACGACGTGCTGGAAAAGACCCCCGAACTGGTGGCCGCCTATGACCTGCTGGCAGAGGTGAGGTTGGCCAACAAGGATTCCAAGGGGGCTCAGCAGGCCCTGGAGCAGGGCACGGCCATTTCCTCCAGGACGGTGCACCGCCAGCAGAAGTTGGGGGAACTGGCCTATGAGAACGCCGATCTGGATACCGCTCGCAACGCCTATTCGGCCGCCCTGGAAAAGGGGCGCCATTCCATCTTCGTGGGCCATGCCGACTATGCCAACCTGTGCCGGGTGCAGGTGGAGCAGGGCGACCTGGACGGGGCGTTGGGGACCCTGAAAAAGGGGCGCGCCACCCTGCAGGGAAGCCCAGAAGGCCAATTGGCGTCGGCGGTCATGGAAAGCGTGATCCATACCAAGGCGGGGCGTACGGACGCAGCCAGGAAGGCCTTGGACGAAGCGGCCAAGCTGCGGGGGGCGGGGGTGCGCGGCGACGAGAAGGTCATGTTGGACATGGCCGGTGCCTACATGGTCCAGGGACGGCAGGAGGAATGCGACGCCATCGTAGGAGAGGTGGCCAAGAATGCCCATGACAGTGAGACCCTGCTGACCAAGGCGCGCAAGATCTACGAGGAGGCCGGCCACGGCGACCAGGGTTCCGATGTCCTGACCCAGGCCACGGAGAAGGTGCGCAAGCTGAACAATGAGGGGGCCATGCTGGCCCAGAAAGGACGGCTCAGGGAGGCCATGGAAACCCTGCTCCAGGCGGCCGCAGAGGCCCCTTACAACCCCCGCATCGCCATGAACGCGGCCTGGGCCACGCTCGGGTGTATCGAGCGGGAAAATCCTGACAACAAGCGGGACCTGTTCGCGCAGGTACGTGATCTTCTGGACCGGGCCGAGTCACTTTCGCCCGATCACCCCCGACTGCCCGGCCTGCGCAGCAAGATGCGGGAAGTCGTACACATGTTCAGCGGCCGGAGGTGATGACCATGGGCTTTGATACCAACGACCTGCTCGCGGCCCTGCTGCACGAACTGAAGAACAACCTCGCCCTGCTTTCCATGACCCTGGAAGGCATCCCGCGCCAGGGCGCCGCCGAGCACGACCAGCCCCTGGATGCTGCACGCCTGCAGTGCCGTCAGGTGAGCGAACGCCTGCATCAGACGCTCCTGCTCTACAAGATGGACAACCGCAGGCTCGCCCTCGACGTGGACGCGCATTCCCCGGTCGACTTCGCCCAGGAACTGGCAGGCACGGCGAAATCCCTCTCTGCCGGGAGACTGCACGTGGAGATCGCCGTGGACCCGGATGTACCGGCCCTGTGGTTCTTCGATCGGAACCTGGTGGAAATGGCCATGATGAACGCCGTCCACAATGCCCTGGCCTACGCTGGAAACCGCGTCACCATCCACCTCGGCATGGAGAACGGCCAGTTGGGCATCACGGTGCGGGACGATTCCAAAGGATACCCGGAGCACATCCTGCAATCCGAGGACGAGGATAAACCCTATCCGTCCAAAGGAACCGGCCTGGGCCTGCTGCTTTCCCGCATGATCGCCCGGGCCCACGTCAACGAAGGGCGGACCGGCAGCCTGCGGCTCGGCAACGACCACGGCGCGGTGTTCACCGTGCTCCTGCCCTGAGCGGCGCATCGGGCCGCCACAGTGCCCTCCATGGAGAGTGGCATCCCGCCCGATTCGTGCCTCCGTGTTATGGTTGATCAAGCCGGCGCGCAAGCGTCCGTGGTATCCGCACACCACTTCGAGCCCGGCGCCATCTGATCCCCCACCGGATTCCGATGGGCAAAGGATTCACTCAAAGCGATATGGTCAGCGTCTTGTTCGTATGCATGGGAAACATCTGCAGGTCCCCTACGGCGGAGGGCGTCTTCCGTCAGCGGGTCCGTGAGGCCCGTCTGGAAGGCCTGATCCGCATTGATTCCGCCGGCACCCACGACTACCACGTGGGAGAAGCCCCCGATCCCCGGGCCGCCGCCGCCGCCGGGGGGCGCGGTTATGACCTTTCCGGCCTGTTGGGCCGGCAGGTGGGGACGGCGGACTTCGCCGAGTTCGACTACATCCTGGCCATGGACCGGGACAATCTGTACAACCTCCTGTACATCTGTCCGGACGAACACAGGCACAAGGTCAGGCTATTCCTGTCCTACAGCCGGAGATATCCCGACCGCGAGGTCCCGGACCCCTATTTCGGCGGTCACCGGGGATTCGACCGGGTGCTGGACATGGTGGAGGACGGGGCCGCCGGCCTGCTGGAGGAGCTTCGGCGCGGGCTGGACTGACGTGGATCGGGCCATGGCGGGGGATGGATGGGGCTGACCGAGCAGCTCGTCCTCTTCGTCGCCGCTTTCGTCGCCAACGGCTTTTCCGCCATGTCGGGCGGAGGGGCCGGGTTGATCCAGTTCCCCATGCTCATCTTTCTCGGGCTGCCCTTCGGCATCGCCCTGGCCACCCACAAGGTCGCTACGGTCTTCCTGGGCATCGGGGCCACGTTCCGCCATTACCGGGAAAGCCACCTGGAACGCCGTTTCGCGCTGATCCTGCTGGCGGCCGGGGTCCCGGGCGTGGCCCTGGGCGCCACCGCCATCCTCCAGGTGCCCGAACGGGCCGCTACCCTGGTGTTGGGCCTGCTCACCACGGCGCTGGGCATCTACTCCATGCTCAAACCCAGCCTGGGCATGGAGTATCAACCCCGTAACATCAGGGGGTATCCGTTGCTGCTGGGCATGCTGGGGCTCTTCGCCGTGGGATTCCTGAACGGTTCCATCTCCTCGGGCTCCGGGCTTTTCCTCACCCTTTGGCTGGTCAGGTATTTCGGCATGGATTACAAGCGGGCCGTGGCCTACACCATGATCCTGGGCGGGTTGTTCTGGAACGGTACCGGCGCGCTGGTGTTGGGCGTATTGGGCAAAGTGGCCTGGGACTGGATGCCGGCGCTGCTGGTCGGGGCCGTCACCGGCGGCAACCTGGGCAGCCACCTGGCCATCGTGAAAGGGAACGTCTGGGTCAAGCGCGCCTTCGAGGTCGCCACCATCGCCATCGGGTTCAAACTCATCGCGGGCTGAAACGCGGTCGCATCGGGCGGTATCCCCCGGCATCCGCCCCGATGGTGGCAGATTCCGCCCCGGACCGCCCTTTCGATGACTCCCTCCCCATCGGTCACCGTGCGAAGCTTTCAGGCACGGGTCCATATCCGCTATCATTTCGTAACTCTTTACTCCCTTCCGCGATGAGCCGATACGTATTCGTCACCGGTGGCGTGGTCTCCTCCCTGGGCAAGGGCATCGCCGCCGCATCGCTGGCCGCCATCCTAGAATCCCGGGGTATCAAGGTTACCCTTCTCAAGTTGGACCCCTACATCAACGTAGACCCGGGCACCATGAGCCCGTTCCAGCACGGCGAAGTGTTCGTCACCGAGGACGGGGCGGAGACCGACCTGGACCTGGGCCACTACGAGCGCTTCACCCGTGCCAGGATGCTGAAGAGCAACAACTTCACCACCGGCCAGATCTACGAGTCGGTGATCAAGAAGGAGCGGCGCGGGGACTATCTGGGCAAGACGGTGCAGGTGATCCCCCACATCACCGACGAGATCAAGCTGCATATCCGCCAGGGCGCGGGGGATGCCGACGTGGCCATCGTGGAGATCGGCGGCACGGTGGGCGACATCGAGTCCTTGCCCTTCCTGGAGGCGATCCGCCAGATGGGGATCGACGAGGGCAGGAGCCACACCTGTTTCATCCACCTCACCCTGTTGCCCTACATCGCAACGGCAGGGGAGCTCAAGACCAAGCCGACCCAGCATTCCGTCAAGGAGCTGAGGGAGATCGGCATCCAGCCGGACGTGCTGCTGTGCCGCGCCGATCGCGCCCTGCCCGAAGACGAGCGGCGCAAGATCGCCCTGTTCACCAACGTTCAGCCCGAGGCCGTGATCTCCGTGGTGGATGCTGACAGCATCTACAAGATCCCGGCCATGCTTCACGATCAGATGCTGGACGAGATCGTGTGCCACAAGCTGGGCATCCTGGCCCGGGCGGCCGACCTCACGGTCTGGAAAAATATGGTGGATGCCCTGGAACACCCCGAGCACGAGGTGGACATCGCCTTCGTGGGCAAGTACGTGGACCTCACAGAGTCCTACAAGTCCCTGACCGAGGCCATGGTCCACGCTGGCATCCATACCCGGAGCCGGATTCGCGTCCACTACATCGATTCCGAGGCCATCGAGCGCGAGGGCACCGCGTGCCTGGAACAGATGGACGGCATTCTGGTGCCTGGGGGCTTCGGAAAGCGCGGTGTGGAAGGCAAGATCGCGGCCATCCGGTATGCCCGGGAACACCGGATACCCTACCTGGGCATCTGCCTGGGAATGCAGCTGGCGGTGGTGGAATACGCCCGGAACGTCGCCGGACTGGCCGGGGCACATTCCACCGAATTCGAGCCCCAAACGCCTTATCCCGTCATCGGCCTGATTACGGAATGGCAGGACCGCGACGGCCACATCGAGCGCCGGGACCAGCAATCGGACCTGGGGGGGACCATGCGCCTCGGGGCCCAGGTCTGCCGATTGATCGAAGGCACTCGCGCCCGTCAGATATTCGGCAAGGACGAGATCCTGGAACGCCATCGCCACCGATACGAGGTCAACAACACCCTGCTTTCGACGCTCGAGGAGAAAGGGCTGCGTGTTTCGGGTCGGGCACCCGGAACGGGGTTGTGCGAAATGATGGAACTGGTCGACCATCCCTGGTTCATGGGCTGCCAGTTCCACCCGGAGTTCACCTCCAATCCCAGGGACGGACATCCCTTGTTCAAGGCCTACGTGGCGGCATCCCTGGAATACCGCAAGACCAGATCGGCCAGCCGCACCGATGGGAAGGTCCCGGCATGAGGCTGTGCGGCTTCGAAGTGGGCCTGGACCGTCCGCTGTTCGTGATCGCCGGGATTGCCGGAGCGCGGAGCAGGGCCCCTCTGGGATGCGACCGCGGAGGCAATCAGAGGGTCGGCGCGGGGGTGCTCGCATGAAGCTGTGCGGCTTCGAGGTGGGCCTGGACCGTCCGCTGTTCGTGATCGCCGGCCCCTGCGTGGTGGAAAGCGAGCAGCTGGCCCTGGACACGGCGGGCTGGCTCAAGGAGATGTGTGCCGAACTGGACATCCCCTTCATCTACAAGTCCTCCTACGACAAGGCCAACCGTTCCTCGGTGGGCTCCTTCCGGGGCCTGGGCATGGAGGAAGGGCTGCGCATCCTGTCGGAGGTGAAGCGTCAGATCGGCGTGCCGGTCCTCACCGACGTCCACGCCGAAGCCGACATCCGGACCGTTGCGGATGTAGTGGACGTGCTCCAGACCCCTGCCTTCCTGTGTCGTCAGACCGATTTCATCCAGGCCTGCGCCGCCACCGGCAAGCCGGTGAACATCAAGAAGGGCCAGTTCCTGGCCCCCTGGGACATGAAGAACGTGGTAGACAAGGCCAAGGCGGCCAATGGCGGGGGGGACACCATCCTGGTGTGCGAGCGGGGCGTCTCCTTCGGCTACAACACCCTGGTGTCCGACATGCGCGGCCTGGCCGTCATGAGGGACACGGGTTGTCCCGTGGTATTCGATGCCACCCATTCGGTACAGCAGCCGGGAGGGCTGGGCACGGCCAGCGGCGGCCAGCGCGAATTCGTGCCGGTGCTGGCCCGGGCCGCCGTGGCGGCGGGTGTCTCCGGTCTTTTCGCCGAAACCCATCCCGAGCCGGACAAGGCCTTGTCGGACGGTCCCAACGCCTGGCCTTTGCCCATGATGAAGGCGCTGCTCCACACCCTGAAGGAAATCGATATCCTGGTGAAGCGGCATGGTTTTGCGGAAACAGAAGTGAACAAATAAACGGCGCGTGGCCACGCCTGGTCAAAAGCTGGGGTCTGGCTACCGACGCCGATTCCAAACGCCACAAGCTAAAGGAAAGCAATGAGCGCAATCGTAGATGTGATCGCAAGAGAGATCCTGGATTCTAGGGGCAATCCCACGGTGGAGGCGGACGTCCTGCTGGAGTCGGGTGTCCTGGGCCGGGCCGCTGTGCCGTCCGGCGCTTCCACCGGCAGTCGGGAGGCCATCGAACTGCGGGATGGCGACGCCGGCCGATATGGCGGCAAGGGCGTCCTCAAGGCCGTGGAACACGTGAATACGGAGATCGCCGAGGCCGTCATGGGCCTAGACGTGGAGGAACAGAGCTTCATCGACCAGACGCTGATCGATCTGGACGGAACCGAGAACAAGTCCCGCCTGGGCGCCAACGCCACCCTGGCGGTGTCCCTGGCCTGCGCCCGGGCCGCCGCCGAGGAGGCCGGGCTGCCCTTGTACCGCTATCTGGGCGGGGCCGCCCCCATGAGCCTGCCTGTGCCCATGATGAACATCATCAACGGCGGGGCCCATGCCAACAACAGCGTGGACATCCAGGAGTTCATGATCCTGCCCGTGGGGGCGGGGTCCTTTCGCGAGGCCCTGCGCTACGGTGCCGAAGTCTTCCACGCCCTCAAGAAGCTGCTGGACATGGCAGGGCATCCCACCACCGTGGGCGACGAGGGGGGATTCGCGCCCAACCTCAAATCCAACGAGGAGGCCGTCAAGTACATCGTCAAGGCCATCGAGACGGCCGGTTACACACCCGGCCGGGACGTGGCGATCGGCTTGGACTGCGCCAGTTCGGGGTTCTACAAGGAGGGGCGCTACCATTTGAAGTCCGATGGGCTCAAGCTCACAGCCGCGGAGTTTTCCGACTTCCTGGCAGCCTGGGTCGACAAGTATCCCATTGTCAGCATCGAGGACGGCTGCGCCGAGGACGACTGGGACGGTTGGGCGGTCCAGACGGCCCGGCTGGGCAAATCCGTGCAACTGGTGGGCGACGACATCTTCGTGACCAATCCCAAGATCATCAAGGAGGGGGTTCGGAAAGGCATCGCCAACTCCGTGCTGATCAAGGTGAACCAGATCGGTACCCTGTCCGAGACCTTCGCCGCCATCGAGATGGCCAAGCGTGCGGGCTACACGGCGGTGATCTCCCACCGCTCAGGCCAGACCGAGGATGCCTTCATCGCAGACCTTGCCGTGGGCAGCAACGTCCTGCAGCTCAAGACCGGTTCACTGTCCCGTTCCGACCGGATCGCCAAGTATAACCAGCTCCTGCGCATCGAGGAGGAGTTGGGGGATCAGGCCGGCTACCCTGGACGGGAAGCCTTTTACCAATTGAGGTGAGATGCGACCACTGACCTGGTTGATGGTGGTGCTGATCCTGCTTTTGCAGTATCCCCTCTGGCTTGGGAAAGGCAACTGGTTCAAGGTATGGGACCTGGAGGGACAACTCGCCGACCGTCAGGCGGCCAACGCCGCCTTGCAGGCCCGCAACAGTCGACTGGCAGCGGAGGTCCAGGATCTGAAAACGGGATACGACGCCCTGGAGGAGAGGGCACGCTATGAACTGGGCATGATCCGTAAGGACGAAATCTTCTTCGAGGCCCTGGAACCCAACCCATTGAGCCAAAACACGGAGGACCGCCCATGATGACCACGCTTCAGATCATACTGGCAGCCGTCGGGATTCTGTTCATCGTGGCCATCGTCGTCTACAACCTCTGGCAGGAACGCAAGTACCGCAAGGAGGCCAGCCGCATGTTCTCCAGCAAGCGGGAGGACATCCTGTTGGGCGAGTCCGTGGCGAGCGGGACCGTAAACGAAGCCGCCGACGCTCAATCCGCATCCCTGGATGAGATGCCGGAGGCCCGTTTCACACCGACGCCCGAACGGTTCGACGAACCCCCCACCGGCGAGGAGAGGGTACCGGAAGCTTCCCAGGAAGAAGAGGAGGGCGCAGTGCCCACCTTGTCCATTCAGGTCGCAGGCAGTATGCGGGAGGTGGAGGAAGACGAGCCCGATATCCCCGAAAGCGTTTCGACGGGTTCGGCGTCGCCGGAACACGCTGTTCCGCCACCCCGGCCGGAGCCCGAGGTTCGAGTGCCTGCTCCGGAACCCGCATCCACCCCGAAACCCGAGGTCCAGACCCCCGCCGCGGAGGCAGGCCAGCCTGCCGGCTTTCAACCCGAAAGTCAGTTGGACGAGGACATCGAATATGTCGCCAGGCTGCGCTTCGCGATCCCTTCTTTCACGGCCTATACTGCCCTTCTGGATAATCTGCGCCGGATCGGCAAGCCATTACGGGCCATGGGTAAACGCGAGACTGGCGGATGGGAACCCCTGAGCGGCAATCCTTCCACCGCCTACACTGCCCTGGAATTCGGAGTCTTGTTGGCCGACCGCACCGGGGCCTTGACCTCGGAGCAGATCGACCGGTTTTGCCGTGCCCTCTACGAATTCGCCGCCGCCCACGGCGGAGCCGTTTCCTGTCCCGACAAACAGGTGGCCCTCCAGCTGGCCCGCGAACTGGATATGTTTTGCATGGATGTGGACGTGTTGATCGGGCTCAATGTCATGGCCCGGGAACGCCAGCCGTTCAAAGGTGAGGAGATCGACCGCGTTACCCACGAGATGGGCCTCATCCTCGAACGCGACGGTGCCTACTATTTGAAGGATGCCCAGGGGAATGCCCTTTTCTCCGTGGCCAATCAGGAAGAGCGGCCTTTCCGTGAAGGCGGCGTGGGTCTTGTCACCCATGGGGTGACCCTGCTGTTCGACGTGCCGCGCATCAAGAACGGGTTGGTGGTGTTCGACCGGATGACAGGCCTGGGCCTGCGTCTGGCCGAGGCCCTGGGCGGCCGGCTGGTGGACGACAATGGCCGCAACGTGAACCAGGAAAGCCTCCAGAAAGACCGCAGACGCCTGTCCGATTATTATTCCCGCATGCAGGAGCGCGGCATTCCGGCCGGAGGGGAGCGGGCGTTGCGCCTGTTCGCCTGACACGGTCCGGAGCGAAGCGCGCGATGGATGGGGAGGCGGAGGCCCGCATCCAGGTGCTTCGCCGCCTGATCGAAGAGGCGAACTACAACTACTACGTCCTCGATGCTCCCACCATCCCCGATGCGGAATACGACCGGCTCATGCGCGAGCTGCAGGCGCTTGAGGCGGCCCGGCCGGACCTGGCCACGGCCGACTCACCCACCCGCAGGGTGGGGGCGCCACCGCTGAAGGAGTTCGCAGAGGTCCGTCACGCCGTTCCCATGCTCTCCCTCAACAATGCCTTCGCCGACGAGGATGTGGCAGCGTTCGACCGGCGCGTTCGGGAGGGGTTGGAAGCGACAGGTGAGACCGAGTATGCGGCGGAGCCCAAATTCGACGGACTGGCCATTGCACTGCATTATGAACACGGCCGTTTCGTCCAGGGGGCCACCCGGGGTGACGGTTATACCGGCGAGGATGTGACCGACAACCTGCGCACCGTGCGCGCCATTCCCCTGATGCTGAACCTGGCCGATCCCCCGGCCTGGCTTGAGGTACGCGGCGAGGTGCTCATGCTCAAGCGGGAATTCGCCCGTCTAAACGAAGAGGCCCGAGCCCGGGGAGACAAGGAATTCGTCAATCCCCGCAATGCCGCTGCGGGCAGTTTGAGACAACTGGATTCCCGCATCACCGCCAGGCGGCACCTGACCTTTTACGCCTACGGGGTGGGCAGGCTGGAGGGGGCTTCATGGCCCGAGACCCACAGCGCCCTGATGGACTGGCTGGCCTCGCTGCGCTTCCCCGTCGCCCGGGAGCGGGACATCGTCAGGGGGGTGAATGGCCTGCTCGGCTATTTCCGACGTCTGGGCGAAAGGCGGCACGATCTGCCCTACGAGATCGATGGGGCGGTGTACAAGGTTGACCGCCTGTCCGACCAGGCCAGGCTGGGCTTCGTCGCCCGAGCCCCCCGCTTCGCCATCGCCCACAAATATCCCGCCCAGGAGGAGATCACGGTCGTAAAGGCCATCGAGGTCAACGTGGGTCGCACCGGCGCACTCACCCCGGTGGCCCGGCTCCGGCCGGTGTTCGTGGGCGGTGTGACGGTCTCCAACGCCACGTTGCACAACCAGGACGAGATCGACCGAAAAGATGTGCGGGTGGGTGATACGGTGATCGTGCGGCGGGCGGGGGACGTGATCCCGGAGGTGGTCTCGGTGGTGAGGGAGCGGCGTCCGCAACCCGAGCCCAAACCCTTCCGCATCCTCGATCATTATCCGACCTGTCCGGTATGCGGCTCCCGGGTAGTGCGGGAAGAGGACGAAGCGGTGACGCGCTGCACGGGGGGGCTCTACTGCCCGGCCCAGCGCAAGCAGGCACTTCTGCACTATGCCAGCCGCAGGGCCATGGATATCGAAGGCCTGGGGGAAAAGCTGGTGGACCAGTTGGTGGACAGGGGTTTGTTGAGTTCACCGGCCGGCCTCTACGGACTGGGCCAGGAACAGCTGGCCGGGCTGGAGCGCATGGCGGAGAAATCCGCCTCGAATCTGCTGGCCGCAATCGACAAAAGCCGACGCACGAGCCTGGCCCGCTTCGTTTATGCCCTGGGCATCCGCAATGTGGGCGAGGCCACGGCCAAGGACCTGGCCCAGTACTTCGGCAACCTGGACGCCTTGATGGAGGCGGGGCCGGAGCGTCTGACCCAGGTTCCGGAGGTCGGACCGGTGGTGGCCAGGTCCATCGCCGACTTTTTCGCCGAAGGGCATAATCGCCAGATCATTGCACAATTGCGTGCGGCCGGCGTGGTCTGGCCGGAAAGGGAGGGGGGTGGCACTGACTTTACCGGACGTCTGTTCGGCAAGACCTTCGTCCTGACCGGCACGCTCTCGGGATTGGCGCGGGATGAGGCCAAGGCGCGCATCGAGGCGGCGGGCGGCAAGGTGACGGGCAACGTGTCCAAGAAGACCCACTACGTCGTCGTCGGGACGGACCCCGGCAACAAGTACGACAAGGCCCTGGAGCTGGGCATTACCGTGCTGGACGAGGCCGGCCTCCTCGCACTCTTGAATGACTGAGGACAGAGCATGTCGCAGGTGACCAAGGCGGTCTTTCCCGTGGCGGGCATGGGCACCCGCTTTCTGCCGGCCACCAAGGCCAATCCCAAGGAGATGCTGCCGGTGGTGGACAAGCCGCTGATCCAGTACGCCGCGGAAGAGGCGGAGGATGCCGGCCTGGACAGCCTGGTGT
>JBJKSP010000149.1:0-12043 GCA_046703865.1 Thiobacillaceae bacterium | reverse complement strand
AACATCGCCATCCGCGGCGTCTTCGACGACTGCCAGGACATCGTGAAGAAGGTCTCCAACGACCTGGCCTTCAAGGACAGGTACCGGATCGGCGCGGTGAACTCCATCAACTGGGCGCGGGTGGCGGCCCAGGTGATCTACTACTTCAAGGCCTGGTCCGCGGTGACCGACACAGACGATCAGGCGGTCGCCTTCTCCGTGCCCTCGGGCAACTTCGGCAACGTCTGCGCCGGCCATATCGCCCGCATGATGGGCCTGCCCGTCCGTCGGCTGATCGTCGCCACCAACGAGAACGACGTGCTGGACGAGTTCTTCCGCACCGGGGTGTACCGGCCCCGTACCTCCGCGGAGACGCTCCACACCTCCAGCCCGTCCATGGACATCTCCAAGGCCTCCAATTTCGAGCGCTTCGTCTGCGACCTCACCGGCCGGGACTATGCCCGGGTGGCGGGTCTCTGGCAGGCGGTGGACCGGGGCGAAAGCTTCGACCTCAAGCCCTTGGGCCTGTTCGCCAAGGTGCCGGCGTTCGGCTTCGTCTCAGGATCTAGCACCCATGCCGACCGGCTGCGGACCATCCGCATCGCCTGGGAAAGCTACGGCGTCATGGTGGACCCCCACACCGCAGACGGCCTCAAGGTGGGTATGGAGCACCGGGAAGCGGGGGTACCCCTGGTTTGCCTGGAGACCGCCCTGCCGGCCAAGTTCGAGGATGCCATCCGAGAGGCCCTGGCTCGCCGTCCCGAACGCCCGCCCGGCCTTGAGGCGCTGGAGGACCTCCCCAAGCGGGTGGAGGTGATGGATCCGGATGCCGAGGCGGTGAAGCGCTTCATCGCGACCCACGCCGACGGTTGACGCCGTGGCGCGGACGCGCGGCCTCATCGTCCTCTGCCTGGGCCTTTGGCTTGGCCTGTTCAGTTCGGGCAGTTCGGCCTTCTGGTGGGACTTCGGACCGTCGCCCGCGGCCCGGGCCGAAGTCACCATATCCCAACTGCCGCCTGAGGCCAGACACACTTTGGCCCTCATCAGGCGGGGTGGACCATTCCCCTACGCCAAGGACGGCAGCGTGTTCCATAACCGGGAGCGGCGGCTGCCACTCAGGCCGCGGGGCTACTACCGGGAATACACGGTGCCCACGCCGGGTTCTCGGGACCGGGGCGCCCGCCGCATCATCTCGGGGAGCGGGGGGGATTACTGGTATACGGGCGACCATTACCGCAGATTCCAGCGCATACGGGAGTGAGCCGACATGGTTGCATTGAGCGACGTCCTGGCCGACCCGGCCCTGAACGGGGCCTACCGCATCTCGGACACGGTTTCCGACCTGCCGGGCTTCATGCGCCTGGATGCCCGGGCACTGGGCGACAGGGGCAGCCTCCTCGCCGCCCTGGGTGCCGTGCTGGACTTCCCGGACTATTACGGCGTCAACTGGGACGCCCTGGAGGAATGCCTTTCCGACCTGTCCTGGCGGGAGGGCCCGGTGAGGCTGCTCGTGGAGCATGCCGGGGCCCTGGCCGCCGACGATCTGGCCACGCTCGCCCAGATCTGGGGAGAGGCCGCCGCGTCCTGGGGCGAGGCGGGCCGGGGCTTCGTGCTGCTGCTGCACGGAGCGGGCCCCAAGGGCCTGCCCGTGGCGGATCGCTGAGTCGGCACTGAGCCTCGCAGAACGGCACGCAACGGCTTCGACGCTATATGTTGTGCCCTTACCAGCTCGTGGCCGGACGCTTGCCGCCCTTGCCAGGCTTGTACCGATCCTGGCGGGCGGGGCCGGCATCGCCCCACCGCTTCCTTTCTCCGCCGAAAGGCTTGCCCTGGGTGGATTTGCCATACGACTTCCGGCCCTGGCCGGGCTTCCAGCCGGCGGGCTTGGCAGGCCGCGCCTTGGGCTCCAGCCCGGGCAGGGTGGCTACGGGGATGGTGTTGCCGGTATAGCGTTCGATGCCCTTCACCTTGCCGGACTCCCGGTGGTGGGCGAAGGTGAAGGCCCGGCCCTCGCGTCCGGCGCGTCCGGTGCGGCCGATGCGGTGTACGTAGTCCTCGGCCTGCATGGGCAGATCAAAGTTCACCACGTGGCTGATGCCGGGCACGTCCAGGCCCCGGGCGGCCACGTCGGTGGCCACCAGGATGCGGGTGCGCCCGTCGCGCAGGGCCTTCATGGTCCGGTTGCGGGCACTCTGGTTCATGTCCCCATGCAGGGCCTGCACCGAGTGGCCCTGTTCTTCAAGACGCCCGGCCAGGTCCTCCGCGCCCGCCTTGGTGGCGGTGAACACCAGCGCCTGGGACAGATCGATATCGGACAACAGGTGGTCCAGCAGCCTCAGCTTGTGGCCGTGGTCGTCCGCAAACAGAATCTTCTGTTCGATCTTGGGGGCGGCCTCGGGGGTCTTGGCGATGCTGATGGACACGGCGTCCCGGGTCATGCGCCGGGCCAGGCTGCCCACTACGCCGTCCAGGGTGGCCGAGAAGAGCAGGGTCTGGCGTTCGGCCGGCAGCCGGGCGGCGATGGTCTCGATGTCCTCGATGAAGCCCATGTCCAGCATGCGGTCGGCCTCGTCCAGCACGAAGGTCTCAATCCGGGACAGGTCCACGCGGCCGCGCTCAAGGTGGTCCATGAGCCGGCCGGGGGTGGCCACCACGACGTCCAGGGGGCCCTTGAGCTGGCGCAACTGCACCGCGTAGGGGGCGCCGCCCACGAGGACGGCGATCCGCGCCCGGCGGTTGAATTCGGCGCTGGCCTTGGCCACCTGCTGGGCCAGTTCCCGGGTGGGGGTCAGGACCAACACCCGGGGCGCCTTGGAAAAACCGCCGTCCAACAGGCGTTGGAGGCTGGGCAGCATGAAGGCTGCGGTCTTGCCGCTGCCGGTCTGGGAGGAGACCAGCAGATCCCGGCCTTCCAGGGCCAGCGGGATGGCCTGGGCCTGGACCGGGGTGGGCTCGGCATAGCCGGCGGCGGCGATGGATTCGAGTAGTTTCGGCGCAAGGCCGAGGGCGGCAAAAGCCATAGGGTGCTTTCCTTTCGACACGGTTCAGCCGGCACAATGCCGACAGCGACGCCGTCCGCGGCGGACGGGCATCGGGATCAATCATCGGCGTGGACCCGGTATGACGCCGATACCGTGCTAGGGAAGGGAGGCAGGGAGGTCTTGACGATGAAGCGGTCTCGCCTTAGAGACGAGAGGCGGCGAATATATCAGAAAACCCTGATAGGTACAGAAGTATTTTCGGGTCTTCGGAACATGGCGGAGAAAATCCCGCACGGCGGCTCTGACTGATCCAGGAGGGGATGTTGCAGGTCCTTGGCTATTGGAGGCTTCCGCCTCGAAGCGGGCATCCGTTCCTCAGCATTTCCAACGACTGCAGCCAGAGTTGCTGCAGCGCTTCGACTACGATCATGGGCCAATAGGACAGGGGCAGTGATGTCCGGGGAGCTGGTCCTCACCGGGCGGTGCAAGGCGTGTGGCGGCGGCGTGGCGCATGTGGTTGCGGCCGGGTAAAGGGCGCTTCCGAGAGCCAGCTGCCCAACAGAATCCCCCCGGCGCATCTTGAGCATGTGCCGGGGGGCGCCCCGACCGCAGCAGGGCAGCGCTCCTCGAACTCAGTACGGTACGCCGTTGACCGTGCCCGAGGTCATTTCAGTCGTATCACCATTAATGGTCGTGGTCTTCACGATCGAGGTATAGGTGGGCTCATACCACTGCGTGACTGTGTCGTTGATCGTGAATTTGCAGGCGTTATAGGTACCCGCCGGCACCGTCACCATTTCCCGGCCGTCGTAGCGAACCTTCCTGGTCAGGACACCGTTCACTGTCGTTGTTCCCGTGGTGGAGGTTGTCGTTGTTGATGTGTACGGTGCGTTTTCGGTGATTTCCTGCCCTGCGCTCAGGGTCCACATGTCATCCCGCCATGCAGGCGTGTATTGCAAGGATTGGGTCGATGTGGTGCTGGGTGTGGTCTGCACCACGGTCGTGGACTCGGCGCCGTATTGGATGATCGTGTTGCCGTCGAAACTTGAATAGACCTTGCTGTCGGTCGTGGATGGCGGCACGCCATTGAGCGTGTTCACGCCGTGTAGGTCGATCTCGAGGGCGGCGTTGCCCTGGTACGACGACGAGGCGTTGTAGACGCGGCTGACGGTGGACGTGCCGCTGTCGACGCCGCTGATGCTGAAGGTCTGCGTCGACTTCGCGGGGATCATCTTGGTGAAGCATTCCAACGCCGTGCCCGTTGCGGTTGTCGAGCCGCTACTGGAACCCGTGTTGCTGCTAGACGAACTGCTGGAAGAGCCGCCTGAGGAACTACTCGACGTGCTGCCTGAGGAACTACTTGACGTGCTGCCCGAGGAACTGCTCGACGTGTTGCCCGAAGTGCCTGTGCCCGCGGTCGTGCCGGTGTCGCTGGTCGAGGTCCCTCCGCCTCCGCCGCATGCCGACATGAGTCCACCGACAAAGGCAAGCAACACCAACTGCTGCAAGGTGCGATATTTAGACATTACTCTGACTCCTTGAACAAAAGACGATTCACAGGGCAACGAACACATTTTTGGCCGCACATCACCCGAACCGGCATGTCTCCCAACTGCGTGGCGCCGGCAGGGCGTTCGAAGTATATATATATGTGAACCATAGGTTCCAATGATGGAAACACATGACGTGCAAGTGGTTATGGGCTGCCCTGTTCTTCGTGACATAGGAATAGCGTGGCACTCCGGAGACAGGCCGCACAGGTACTTCAGCATCGGCAGGGTGGAAGCACCCCCAGGGATGTGTAGCCGGCGCTGGGCTTCCTGCCGAGGCTAGCGCCCACCTCCAGGAGACGCATGAGCACAGCCCGCCCGCCGGTAGTCGTGGCATACGTTCTATGGCTGCTTTCTGTAGTGCACCGGCCATCCCTAGAGCCGTTTTGCCGGTTCCGCCAGTGACGGCTTCAGGTTGCGGATTCATCAGGAGCCGGTTCGACCGTAGACATCAGGTCTATGCAAATGACTGGGTTTGCCTCATGGCAGCTACAGTCACCGCGCTCAGATCAGCAACGGAGTCCGGTCTGGACAACCAAGCATCACTGCGGCCGGAAGCGGACTTCAATGCGATATTGCGGATAGCCGGCACATCATCTTTTACTCAGTCCGTGAAGCGCATGGACAGGTCCACCGCCCGTACATGCTTGGTCAGACCGCCCACCGAGACGCGGTCCACGCCTGTTTCGGCGATGGCGCGCACGTTGTCCAGGGTGATGCCACCGGAGGCCTCCAGCTGGGCGCGCCCGGCGGTCAGGCGCACCGCCTCGCGCATGCCGGCGAGGTCGAAGTTGTCCAGCAGGATCAGCCTGGCACCTGCCTGCAGGGCCTCGTTCAGCTGGTCCAGATCCTCATCCTCGATCTGCACGGGGATCTCCCCTCCCCCTTGGGGGGAGGGGGAGAGGGTGCCTTGCGCCGCCAGGGCGGAAGCCTGGGCCAGGGCCGGCCCGATCCCGCCTGCGGCGGCGATGTGGTTCTCCTTGATGAGAATCCCATCATAAAGACCCATGCGCTGGTTCTCGCCGCCGCCGCACCGGACGGCGTATTTCAAGGCCGCCCTCAGGCCCGGCAGGGTCTTGCGGGTGTCGTAGATCTTCGCGCGGGTGCCGGCCACGGCCGCCACGTAGTCCCGGGTGACCGTGGCCACGGCGGACAGGGTCTGCAGGAAGTTGAGGGCCGTGCGCTCGGCGCTGAGCAGGGCGCGGGCCTGGCCCACCACCTCGCACAGGGTCTGACCGGCGCTGATCGGCTCGCCGTCCCGGGCCTGCCAGAGGGTACGGACTTGGGGGTCCAGCGTCCGGAAGCAGGCATCGAACCAGTCCTGCCCGGCCAGGACCGCGTCGTCTCGGGTGACGACCCGGGCTTGGACTGCCTTGTCGGCGGGGACGAGCCGGGCGGTGAGGTCCCCGCCGCCCGACTCGAATGCGGGTCCCAGGTCCTCGGCCAGGGCCGCGCGCACGTTCCTTTCGATCTCGTCCTTCAGTGGCTGCATGGGGTTCTCCGCGTTCGTGGGTGATTCTATCCCCGAGGCGGCGGATTCGTGCCAGGCCGGCCGGCCGTGAGACACTCCGAAGCGGGAGATTTGTTCATGATATCGGCCGCAAGATGGATTCGGGCTCACCCTGCCACCCTGGCCACCATTGGGGTGGGGGTGCTGGCCGTCCTGGCCAGCTTCGGCCCGGCTACGCCCGTCTCGGCCCAGGGCTGGCGGGCCGGAGGTGGGGTGGATTCGACCTGGCGGTTGTTGAGCGCCCATTTCGTCCATCTAGGGGCGGCCCATCTGGCCGCCGATCTCTCCGCCGCAGTGCTGATCGGCTGGAGCTGCGACCGTCTGGGCCTGGCGCACCGGTTGCCGGCGGCGGCACTGGCTTCTCTCGTGGCGGTGGACCTGGGACTGGAATTCGGGCCCTGGGCGATCGGCTGGTATGTGGGCCTCTCCGGCGTGCTGCACGGTCTGTTCGCCTGGCTGACCCTGAGTCTGGTCCTGAGCCCCTCGGCCGAAGGATCACGGCGCCTGCGCCGGGTGGCGGCGGCGCTTTTTCTGGGCGGTCTGCTCAAGGTGGCCGTCGGCCTCGGCACGCCCGTGGGCGCCCCGGGCTGGCTGGGCATCCCCCAAGCCACCCCGGCCCATCTCTACGGCTACCTTGGCGGGACGCTCTGGGCCTTCCTGCGTCGGGAGAGATAGGCCAGCCCCGCCAGACCGGTCAGGCCCAGCAGGGCGGGGATGTCCAGCGCACCTCCACCGCCGCCCGAGGTCGATCCCCCGGACGTGGAGGTCCCGCCGCCGGTCGTCGTGCCTCCGCCCCCTGTTGTGGTGCCGCCTCCCCCGGTTGTGGTGCCGCCCGATGCCGGCGCGGCCACGGACAAGGTGGTCTGGGTGGTGTCGGATGCCCCCAGATTGTCGGTTACCGTGTGCGATACCGTGTAACTTCCCTGGGTGGCAGCCTGTAGCGTCGTGGTCGGCGTGTTGAAGGCGGTCAGGCTGGCGCCGGCTGGCGCTGAAACCAGGGACCACTGCCAGGCGGCCAGGGTGCGGCCGGGGGCCGCCTGGGTGTTGCTGGAGTCTAGGCGGATGGAGGTGCCGGCAGTCAAGGGGTCGAGCGCCTGGATCGCCGCTGTGGGCGGCAGGGCGGCCGCAACGGCCGCCGCTGCATCCAGCATGCCCGCGCCGCAGGTAGTCGTGGTGCAGTTGCACTGACCGGCGGTGTCACCATACAGGGCGAAGTTCGGGCAGGTGGGAAGGTTCGGGTCTGATGGGAATGGACGGGCAGATTGCTTGATCCGCGCAATGAGGTCCGCGGGGGTCAACGCCGGATTCAGGGAAAGCATTAGCGCCGCCACGCCGGCCACCTGGGGGGCGGAAAAGCTGGTCCCGACCGAGGGCTCGGTATCAGTCGCACTGGTGTAGCCGTTCGCCCCAGGTGTCGTGGTGCCGAGATTGACGGTGGTCTCGATGCTGTAGAGACAGGCACCGGAGAGATTGACGCAGTTGCCTGCCGGGGCGCTCACCGATACCTCAGGGCCCATGCTGCTGTAGCCAACCTTGGTGCCGACGTGACGTACCCCGGCGACAGCGAGCACGCCGGTGCAGTTGCCGGGGGTGTCCACCGGGCCTGTCTCGTTGCCAGCCGAGGCAACCACGAGCACGCCCTGGGCAGTCAGCTGATTAATGACGTCCTGATAGGCGGCATCACAGGGGCCGTTGCCACCCAGGCTCAGATTAATGATCCTGGCCGGATTAGGGTTGTTCGGGACCCCGGGTACCGAAAGCCCGGCGGCCCAGCGCATCCCCGCCGCGATGTCTGATTCGTAGCCCCCGCATTTTCCTACTGCGCGCACCGGCAGGATCTTCGCGCCCCAGCTCGTCCCGGCGATGCCGGTGGAATTGTTGCCCGCCGCCGCGATGATCCCGGACACGCGGGTGCCGTGCCAACTGCTGTCCTGAGTGACCTGATTGGTGCCGCACACCGCCTGAAAGGCCGGGCTGCTGAGATCGGCTTGGGAAATGTAGTCGCCGGGGTCGCTCGCGTCGGCATCCCGGCCGTTGCCGTCGCCCGCATTGGCGGCGTCTGAAATGAAGTCGTATCCGGGCAGGAGTTTGGCCGCCAGGTCCGGGTGGTCGTAACGCACGCCGGTGTCGACCACCGCCACCACCACGTCCTGGGATCCGGTGGTCTGGTCCCAGGCGGCCGTAGCGCGGATGGACGCCGGCTGGGCATCTGGGTCGGCGGTGCCGGGGGTCTGTAGATACCACTGGTCCGAAAACAGGGGGTCATTGGGCATGGCCTTGATGGTGACCCGCCGGTCCGGGACGGCATATTCCACATTGGGGTCGCTTGCAAGCTGGGTGGCCAAGGCTGCGGAGGACAGACCGCTGGCTCGAACGACCTCGGTGCGGGCGCTGATCTGGCGGCCTGCACGCAGGGTCAGGCCCAAGCGCGTGGCGAGGCCTGCGGTGCGAGCCGCTGTCTGTACCTGGCTAAGGGGGCTCGCCAATGCCTTGTATTTCACGATGACTCGCCCTTCCAAGGGTGCGGAGCTTGCGGCGTGCGCGCCGACTGCAAAGAGCAGAAAAAGGACGGGCAGGAGGTGTCTTGGCATCAACGTGGGTTCCGATGGAGTTTGAACAAGCGATCGGGGGTGACGTCCGCCACGGCCGGGTCATTGCGCAAGGACGTGATGGCCGCGTCGCAGTGGGGGTCGGACATGGGGCAGACGAGCTCGTAGGCGTAGCGTCTCGGCGAGACCGCGGCGGCGTAGCGGAGCTTGACCCCGGCACTCCGGGCCAGATGCGCCAGCAATGCGGGCGAGGCCCCGTCGATGGGTTTCCGGAAATCGATCAGGATCCTGACGGGTGGTTGCATCGCCGTGGGGGTTGAGGAACAGGCCACCACACCGAACGCGAGGCACAAGGCACCAATTGCCAATACCAGGCAGCGAGGCAATCCGGACGGTGTCTCAGGGCCGGGGTGGAGGTCCGAAATCATGGTCGCGTGAGCCTAGTCGAAACCCGCGAAGATTCCAAGAAAATGTTATGTAAAGAATTGTTTACCGAAACGAAGCGGAGGGCGCGGCCACCGACTCGTCGGACGCCGGGGCCTCTGCGGCCAGGTTTCCCAGTTCGGGGAAGCACCAGCCCTGCGGGGGGCAGATCCGCTTCATCCGGTAGGCTGTGGTTGAAATCCCCGCCACTTCCCCCCATTTCGGACTCAGTTGACTGATTTCAGGTGAGGACCATGCGCTTCGACAAACTGACCACGCCCTTCCAGACCGCCATCCAGGAGGCCCAGAGCCTGGCGGTGGGCAACGACAATCCCTATATCGAGCCCCTGCACGTGCTGGCGGCCCTCATCAACCAGGCCGACGGCTCTGCAAAGGCCATCCTGCAACGGGCCGGGGTGCGGGTGCCAGCCCTGGTCACCGGCATCCAGCAGGCCTTGGACCGGCTGCCCAAGGTGGAGGGGCAGGGCGGCGAGGTGAACATCTCCCGGGACCTGAACAACCTGTTCAACCTCACCGACAAGGCGGCCCAGAAGCGGGGCGACGCCTACATCGCCTCGGAGCTTTTCCTGCTGGCCTGCCTGGAGGACAAGGGCGAGGCAGGCAAGCTGCTCAAGGAACACGGCGCCACCCGCCAGAACCTGGAAGCGGCCATCGAAGCGGTGCGGGGCAGCGAGGCGGTGGATTCCCAGGAGTCCGAGGGCAAGCGCCAGGCCCTGTCCAAGTACACACTGGACCTCACCGAGCGGGCCCACCAGGGCAAGCTCGACCCGGAGATCGGCCGGGACGACGAGATCAGGCGCACCATCCAGGTCCTGCAGCGACGCACCAAGAACAACCCGGTGCTGATCGGGGAGCCCGGCGTGGGCAAGACCGCCATCGTGGAGGGCCTGGCCCAGCGCATCGTCAACGGCGAGGTGCCAGAAAGTCTCAAGAGCAAGCGCGTCCTGGTGCTGGACATGGCCGGGCTCCTGGCCGGGGCCAAGTACCGGGGCGAGTTCGAGGAGCGCCTCAAGGCCGTGCTGAAGGAGGTGTCCCAGGACGAGGGCCGCATCATCCTGTTCATCGACGAGTTGCACACCATGGTGGGGGCGGGCAAGGCGGAGGGGGCCATCGACGCCGGCAACATGCTCAAGCCCGCCCTGGCACGGGGTGAGCTGCACTGCATCGGCGCCACCACCCTGGACGAATACCGCAAGTACATCGAGAAGGACGCCGCCCTCGAACGCAGATTCCAGAAGGTCATGGTGAATGAGCCCAGCGTGGAGGACACCATCGCCATCCTGCGCGGCCTGCAGGAGCGCTACGAGCTGCACCACGGGGTGGAGATCACCGACCCGGCCATCGTCGCTGCGGCGGAACTCTCCCATCGCTACATCACCGACCGCTTCCTGCCGGACAAGGCCATCGACCTGATCGACGAGGCCGCCGCCCGCATCAAGATGGAGATCGACTCCAAGCCCGAGCAGATGGACAAGCTGGACCGCCGTCTTATCCAACTCAAGATCGAGCGGGAAGCGGTGAAAAAGGAAAAGGACGAGGCCAGCCAGAAGCGCCTGGCGGTCCTGGAGGACGAGATCCGCAAGCTGGAGAAGGAATGCGCCGACCTTGAAGAGGTCTGGAAGGCGGAGAAGGCCGTGGTCCAGGGGGCCCAGCACATCAAGGAGGAGATCGACCACCTGCGCGCCGAGATGGCCGAGCTTCAGCGCAAGGGCCTGTTCGACAAGGTGGCGGAGATCCAGTACGGCAAGCTGCCCGCCTTGGAGGACCAGTTGAGGCAGGCCGAGGCGGCCGGCGAGGGCAAGCGGGAGTTCAAGCTCTTGCGCAAGGAAGTCGGCGCCGAAGAGATCGCCGAGGTGGTCTCCCGCTCCACCGGCATCCCCGTGTCCAAGCTCATGCAGGGCGAGCGGGACAAGCTGCTGCAGATGGAAGAGCGCATCCACCGGCGGGTGGTGGGCCAGGACGAGGCGCTGCGGGTGGTGGCCGACGCCATCCGCCGGTCCCGGGCGGGCCTTTCGGACCCCAACCGGCCCTACGGCTCCTTCCTGTTCCTGGGCCCCACCGGCGTGGGCAAGACCGAGCTGTGCAAGGCCCTGGCCGAGTTCCTGTTCGATTCCGAGGAGCACATGATCCGTATCGACATGAGCGAGTTCATGGAGAAGCATTCCGTGGCCAGGCTCATCGGCGCGCCCCCCGGCTACGTAGGCTATGAGGAAGGCGGCTACCTGACCGAAGCCGTGCGCCGCAAGCCCTATAGCGTGATCCTCATGGACGAGGTGGAAAAGGCCCACCCGGACGTGTTCAACGTGCTGCTCCAGGTCCTGGACGACGGCCGCCTCACCGACGGCCAGGGCCGCACGGTGGACTTCCGCAATACCGTCATCGTGATGACCTCGAACCTGGGCAGCCAGATGATCCAGCAGATGGCCGGGGACGACTATCAGGTCATCAAGCTGGCAGTGATGGCGGAGGTCAAGAACTATTTCCGTCCCGAGTTCATCAACCGCATCGACGACGTGGTGGTGTTCCACGCCCTGGACGAGGCGCACATCGCCTCCATCGCCCGCATCCAGCTCGAGCATCTGGAAAAGCGCCTGGCCAAGATGGACATGCGGCTGGAGGTGAGCGACGCAGCCCTGGCCGAGCTGGCCAAGGCCGGCTTCGACCCGGTCTACGGCGCCCGGCCGCTCAAGCGCGCCATCCAGCAGGAGATCGAGAACCCCCTGGCGAAAGAGATCCTGTCCGGGCACTTCGCCCCCAAGGATGTCATCCGGGTGGACGTGGAGGACGGCCGCTTCGTCTTCGAAAACGTGATCGAAGCCGAGCCGGTATAAGAATCACCTGGGGAAGGTTGTGTGGCAGAAGGGGAGACCTGCCACCAAGTTTCGGCGCAGGCTAACGCGCGCTTTGCGCGGGTTAAGCGAAGCGGCCAGAGCCAAGACGTGATCGAGGCGGAGGCGGAAGCGGAGTTTCTGGAGGCTATTGCGTATTACGAAGGCGGCGAGGCTGGGCTGGGACTGGATTTCTCCGCCG
>JBJKSP010000148.1:0-5401 GCA_046703865.1 Thiobacillaceae bacterium | reverse complement strand
AGGCCCGCCAGTGCGGCCAGGTCGCAGCCCGCCTCGGTGTGGCCCGCCCGCACCAGCACGCCGCCCTCCTGGGCGCGCAGGGGGAAGACGTGGCCGGGCTGGATGATGTCGCTGGGCCGGGCATTCTTCGCCACCGCCGCCTGCACCGTGCGGGCGCGGTCGTGGGCGGAGATGCCGGTGGTCACCCCCTCGGCCGCCTCGATGGAGACGGTGAAGGCCGTCCCGTGTGGGGTCTGGTTGTTGGCCACCATCATGCTCAGACCCAGCTGCCGGCAGGGGGCACCGGTCAGGGTCAGGCAGACCAGGCCCCGGGCATGCTTGACCATGAAGTTGATGGCCTCGGGGGTGACGTGCTCCGCGGCCAGCACCAGGTCGCCCTCGTTTTCCCGGTCTTCCTCGTCCACCAGGATGACCATGCGGCCGGCCTTGATGTCGGCGATGATGTCTTGTATCGGGTTCAGGCTCATATTGTGGCACCTTCAGTCCTTGTCGGCGCTGTTCATGTACACCATCAACCGCTCGGCGTAGCGGGCCAGCATGTCGGCCTCCAGATTCACCCGGGTGCCCGGCGCGAGTTCGCCCAGCATGGTGGCCTCCAGGGTGTGGGGGATGAGGTTGATGGAGAATTCGCCCCCATGCACCCGGTTGACGGTGAGGGACACGCCGTTCACCGCGACCGAGCCCTTGGGCACGATATAGCGCTCCAGGGCACGGGGTGCGCGGATGTCCAGGCGCATGGAATCCCCCACGGGCTCGAAGCGGGTCACCTCCCCCACCCCGTCCACGTGGCCGGAGACCAGGTGTCCGCCCAGCCGGTCCGATACCCGCAGGGCCTTTTCGAGGTTGACCGATTCCCCCGGCGTGAACCCCACGGTACAGGAGAAGGTCTCCTGGGAGACGTCCACGCTGAAGTGTTCCCGGCCCTTTTCCACCACCGTGAGGCAGACGCCGTTTACGGCGATGGAGTCCCCCGTCGCCACGTCGGAAAGGTCCAGCCCGCCGCCGGCGACGACCACCCTGGCATCGCCGCCCTTTTCTGTGAGTTCCTTGATATGGCCGACGGCCTGGATGATGCCTGTGAACATGACGGATCCTAAGCGTTGCGCCCGAGGCGCAGAAAAAGGGGCCATTTTATGAGCTTAACCGCGTCCGGAGAACCCCAGACCTTCAGCAGACGCGCCCGCAGCCCGGGCATCGGATCCTCGCCCCGGCTCTGGCGGTTGTTCTTCACGGCGGACCAGGAGCCCAGATAGCCCAGGAGACGGTCCAGGTCCCAATCCGCCGACATGTCGAAGGCGGCGGCCGTCTCCGCTTCGAAGGGGAAGGGCAGCTCCCGGTAGGCGGTCTCCACGTGGTGCCGCTCGGGCGGCCAGCAATCGGACAGTTCCCGCCGATAGAAGTCGTCGATGAGCCCGGAGACCTCCGGCTCCGTTGCCAGGCGCTCGTAACCCCACAGGGCGAGGGCGCCGCCGGGCCTCAGCACCCGGCGCACCTCGGCATAGAAACGGTCCAGGTCGAACCAATGGGCGGCCTGGGCCACCGTGACCAGGTCCACCGAGGCATCGGGCAGGCCGCTCGCCTCTGCCGGGGCCACCCGGTACTCGATCCGGGGATGGGGTTCGGCGTTGGCGATCTGCTCCGCGCTGGCATCCGTGGCGTAGACACGCGCGAAGTGCCGCGCCAGGCCCCGGGCCGCCTGGCCGTTGCCCGTGGCGCAGTCCCACACCGCGTCCCGCGCCGGCGCGCGTTCCGCCAGCCAGGCGAACAGTTCATCCGGATATCGGGGCCGGTGGGCGGCATAGCCACGGGCATTGGCGGAAAAATGGTCCTTGAACATCTGTGTGTCACTCCTGCCACCGGGCCCGGAGAGGTCGGGCATCTCGGCGCACTATAGCCGCAAGTCCTGTCTCTTGGGGTGTCGTGTCATCGGGCGTTTACACTAGGCTCGAGACCCGCGCAGGCCGGCCTGGATTGCCTAAGCGCACAGAGCGCGTGCGGAGGATGGTGACGGTTCGGGCTGCAATAGATATTCGGATGCTATAAATAAAAGATGCCCGGAGCATCGCTTGGAGGCGTGGGATGAAACACAGAGCCAAACGCAGGATGAAGCGCAGGATGTTGTTGCTGGGTATGGCCATGGCCACTACCTTCGCCGGCGGGGCGTTCGCAAGGGGCAGCGGGAAGGTGAACCTGGGCGTCCATCCCTATTCCGGCTGGAGCCGCTCCCAGCTGACCGTCCCGGTGATGGGCACCGGCAATGTGGGTGTGGGGAGGGTCTCCCTGTTCGGCCGGCTGAAAGAGCTGTTCGGGGGGCTGAACTACCGCGCCGGAACCCCTTCAGCCTACGCCCAGCCCACGGGTCTGCAGTTGCAGTTGATGCGCAGCGACTTGGCCGAGGACGGCGTGGAGGCCAACCCCAGGCTCGCCGGGGAGAGGTTCCTGGGTCTGGCCTTGAGGCTTAGTTTTTGATGGGATTTTCAAGGGGATAAGCGGACCCGGTCCCGGGGCTGGGCCGGAGACGGCCCGGTCATACACACGGCGCATGGGCGCCGTTGTTATTTTCTGCAAACAGTCGTCACAGGGACGGGGAGGCTCCCCAGACCCCGAAGTATCCTCAATCCCCGTGGGAGGGCCGCACGAGCAGGCCGGGGTGCGCGCTTCTTTCTCGCCAGGCAAAGGTCTCACCGAACCGGAGATGGCCGCCCCGTTCGTGCGTACCCTCAAGGGCATGCGCAACCAGGCCGTCTACCAGCCCGCGCCCTTCATCTACCCCCTGTCCTGCAGCGCCGACTTTTCGTTGATTCGTTATGGCATCTGTAGGAGCGACCTCCAGGTTGCGATCACTCCAGAATTCGCGACCTGGAGGTCGCTCCTACAGCCTGCTCCGGATGGCTCGCCCCGGACGGCCCGGTCCAGGAAGGCGGGCAACCGGGCGTCCTGTTCCGCGGCGATGTCGGCCGGGTGGCGTTTGGGGGTATGTCTGCAGGTGCGGGCTCGGGGCTCATCCGTCGGGGCAGTTCTATCTTTCCCCGATTCGTCTACGGTTCGGCCGTCGGCCGCAGTGTCAGCCGCAGGTCGTCCCCGACCCGCACCAGTTCGTGCAGCCTGAAGCCGCGCCGGTCGGCCATGTCGGTGAGCGCCGGCAGGTCGAACAGGCCCAGGGCCTGGTGGCCCAGGACCAGGGGGGCGAAGTAGGCCAGCCATTCGTCCACCAGGCCGGCCGCCAGCAGGGCGCCGTTGAGGGTGGCGCCGGCCTCCACGTGGACCTCGTTGATGCCTCGGCGGGCGAGTTCATCGAGCAGGGCGGCCAGGTCGACCCGGCCGTCTGGGCTGGGCAGGCGGATCACCTGGGCGCCGGTCGCCTCCAGTGAGGCCCGGCGGGCGGGATCATCCACGGCGCAGGCAATGAGGGCGGCGGGCAGACCCTCTCCCGCGACCGCTTCCCCGGGAGGAGGGCCGGCCAGGATGCGGGCCGCGGGCGGGGTGGCCAGCCGGCTGTCCACGATGACCTTGAGAGGCTGGCGCGGGGTGTCCACGCCGCGCACGTTCATCTGCGGGTCGTCGGCCAGGACCGTGCCGACGCCGGTCAGGATGGCGCAGGCCCGGGCGCGCCAGCGGTGCACATCGGCCCGGGCCGACTCGCCGGTGATCCATTTCGACTGGCCGTTCTTCAAGGCGGTCTTGCCGTCCAGGCTGGCGGCGGTCTTCACCCGCACCCAGGGTCGGCCCCGGGTCATCCGGCTGATGAAACCGGGGTTGAGTTCCCGCGCGGCGTTCTCCATCAGGCCCACCTGGGTGGGGATGCCGGCCAGGGTGAGCAGTTCGAGGCCCCGACCCGAGACCTGGGGATTGGGGTCGGCCATGGCCGCCACCACCCGGCCCACCCCCGCGTCGGCGAGCGCAGCGGCGCAGGGCGGCGTGCGGCCGTGGTGGCTGCAGGGTTCCAGGCTGACGTAGACGGTGGCGTCCCGGGCCAGTTCGCCCGCCTGGCGCAGGGCATGGATCTCGGCGTGGGGTCCGCCGGCCAGTTCGTGCCAGCCTTCGCCCACCACCCGCCCTTCCCGGACGATGACGCAACCTACCCTTGGATTAGGCGTGGTGGTATAGAGGCCCCGCCCCGATAGCCGCAGGGCGCGGGCCATATAGGCGTAGTCGGCGGCGGTGAACGGGAAGGGGGGAAGTGGGGCGTTGGGAGGCGTGACCACCGTGAACCCCTAATCCCCACTGCCCACTTCCGACTTCCCACTCCCCGTTTCCGACTCCCCGCTCACGTCCCGGATGGCATCGCGGAAGTCGTCCACGTCCTGGAAGGCCCGGTATACGGAGGCGAAGCGGATGTAGGCCACCTTGTCCAGGCGCTTGAGCTCGTTCATCACCAGGTCGCCCAGCATGCGCGAGGTCACCTCCCGCTCGCCCAAGGTCAGCAGGCGCTGGCGGATGCGGGCCACCGCCTCGTCCACCAGGGCGGCCGGCACGGGGCGCTTGTGCAGGGCACGCCGGAAGCCCTCCCTCAGCTTCTCGTTGGAATACTCCTCCCGGGTGCCGTTGGCCTTGACCACCTGGGGCAGGCGGATGTCCGCCGTCTCGTAGGTGGTGAAGCGCTTTTCGCAGGACATGCAGCGGCGCCGGCGGCGGATGGACATGCCTTCCTCCGCCAGGCGGGTCTCGATCACCTGGGTGTCAGCGGCGCCGCAGAAAGGGCACTTCATGCTTCAGGGATCAGAGGCCAGGCATCAGGAATCAGAGAAAACGCGCGGCCTCGCCGCGCCAATCTGACTGATCCCTGTCATCTGCCGCCGTACACCGGAAACGCAGAGGTCATCCGTTTGACCTCGTCGCCCACCCGGGCGATGACCTGGTCGTCGCCGTGGGCGTCCAGCACGTCGGCGATGAGGTGGGACAGCTTCTCGGCCTCCAACTCCCTGAAGCCCCGGGTGGTCATGGCCGGGGTGCCGATGCGGATGCCGCTGGTGACGAAGGGCTTCTGGGGGTCGTTGGGGATGGCGTTCTTGTTCACCGTGATGTGGGCGCGGCCCAGGGCGGCCTCGGCGTCCTTGCCGGTGATGTCCTTGGCGCGCAGGTCCACCAGGAAGAGGTGGGATTCGGTGCGGCCGGAGACGATGCGCAGACCCCGGTCGGACAGCACCCTGGCCATTAACTGGGCGTTGGCCACCACCTGTTCCTGATAGCGCTTGAAGTCCTTGGACATGGCCTCCCTGAAAGCCACCGCCTTGGCGGCGATGACGTGCATCAGGGGCCCGCCCTGGGTGCCCGGGAAGATGGTGGACTGGAGCGGCTTCTCGTACTCGGCCCGGGCCAGGATGATGCCGCCGCGCGGGCCGCGCAGGGTCTTGTGGGTGGTGGAGGTGACGAAGTCCGCGATGCCAATCGGGCTGGGGTA
>JBJKSP010000147.1:0-11101 GCA_046703865.1 Thiobacillaceae bacterium | reverse complement strand
GGACCCCCGCTTCGTGGTGACCAATGCCGACGGCAACGAGGCCTCGGCCATGAAGAACATCAACGACGCGCTGAAGATCCGCCACCCGACCCAGGACCCCCTCTACAACCAGGCGCCGGCAGGGCAGGTCTACGAGCCCCTCAACGAGGACGCCTGCGCCGGACTGGCGGCAGGCCTGTCCCTGTTCGGCTCGCGCGCCCTGTGGCTCTCCTACGAGTCCTTCGCCATCAACGGCTGGCCCATCATCCAGACAGTCACCCAGGCCATGGCCGAACTGCGCCGCCGGACGCCCTCCGTCGTGTGCATGTTCACCGCCGGTGCCCTGGAGCAGGGCCGCAACGGCTGGACCCACCAGCGGCCGGAGATCGAGAACTACTTCGCCGCCCAGATGCGCAACGGCAACGTCTACATGCTCTTCCCGCCGGACGCCAACGCCATCCAGGCGGCCTACGAGTACGCCACCACCAGCCACAACAAGGGCATGGTGATCATCGCCTCCAAATCGCCGCTCCCCGTCTACCTGAGCATGGAGAAGGCCCGGGCGGCGGTGGCGCAGGGGGCCACGGTCCTGTACGAGAGCCCGGCCGGAGGCAAGGCGACGGCGGTGTTTGCCGTGACCGGCGACATGGTCCTGCTGCCCGTGTTCGAGGCCAGAGACAGGCTGGAGGCGGAAGGCTGGCGGGTGCGCATCGTCTCCGTGGTCAACCCGCGCCGGCTCTACCGCCCCACCGACGTGGCCTGGGACACCGTGGCCGAGCCCGACGGGGAGTTCATGGACGACGGCCGCTTCAACGCCCTGTTCGACGGGGACGTGCTGCTGGCCGTGAGCGGCGGTCCCTCCGCCAGCCTTGAGCCGGTGCTGCTGCGCACCCGGGCAGCCAGGCGCGACAGCTTCGCCTGGAAGCGCGGCGAGACCACCGCCTCGCCCCAGGAGATCATGGAGTACAACGGCCTGACGGCGGAGGCCATGGCGGCGAGGGTCAAGGCCCTGGCCGTCTGAACGGGCACGAACGCGATGGCGGAAACCAAGATCATCGTCCTGGACGACGACCCCACTGGCTCCCAGACGGTGCACGCCTGCCTGCTGCTGACCCGCTGGGACCCGGACACCCTGGGCGAGGCCCTGGACGACGCGTCGCCCCTGTTCTTCGTCCTGACCAACACCCGGGGCATGGACGCGGACCGGGCCGCCGGGATTACCCGGGAGGTCTGCCGCAACCTCAAGTGCGCCCTGGAAAGAAGGGCGAACGAGGGCCGACCGGTGAACCCCGTCCTGGTCAGCCGCTCCGATTCCACCCTGCGCGGACATTACCCCGTGGAGACGGACGTGATGGCCCGGGAATTGGGTCCCTTCGACGCCCATTTCCTCGTCCCGGCGTTCTTCGAGGGCGGGCGCATCACCGTGGACGGCGTGCACTACCTCATGGTGGACGGCAGGCCCGTGCCGGTGCACGAGACGGAGTTCGCCCGGGATTCGGTGTTCGGCTACCGGCACAGCTATCTGCCCCTATACGTGGAGGAAAAGACCCAAGGCCGCATCCCGGCAGACCGGGTGCAGCGCTTCGGCCTGGCCGAGGTCCGCTCGGGCTGCCTGGACCGGCTCATGGGGCTCGGCGGCAACGCCTGCTGCGCCGTGGACGCCGAGCGCCAGGACGACCTGAACCGCTTCGCCGCGGACCTGCTGGCCGCCGCCGGCCGGGGCAAGCGCTTCCTGTTCCGAAGCGCCGCGAGCCTCATCACCGCCCTGGCCCGGCTGCCGCCCCAGCCTGTCCCGGCCGCGAAGATGGCGGCCTATGTGCGGGGCGGCAGGCCCGGCGCGGTGGTCGTGGGGTCCCACGTGGCCAGGACCACGGCCCAGCTCGGGCGGCTGCTGGAGATGCCCGGCGTGGCGCCCATCGAGATCGACGTGGCCCGCCTGCCCGACGAACGCCGGTCCCTGGCCCAGGCCGCCTGCCAGGTGGCCGCCGAGGCCCATGCCCAGGGGCTGACGCCGGTGGTCTACACCAGCCGGACTGAACGCGGCTTCGACAGCCAGGCCGAGCGCCTGGCCTTCGGCGAGGCGGTCTCGGGCACCCTGATGGACATCGTGCGGGGACTGCCGGCGGACATCGGATACCTGATCAGCAAGGGCGGCATCACCTCCAACGACGTGCTCAGCACCGGGCTGGCCCTGCGCACCGCACGGGTGGTGGGCCAGATACTCGCCGGCTGTTCGGTGGTGTGCTGCCCGCCGGACCATCCCCGCCACCCCGACCTGCCGGTGGTCATCTTTCCAGGCAACGTGGGGGCGGAGGACGCCCTGGCCCGGGTCTATGCCCGGCTGTCGGGCTTGGAGCGGCCGCCCGCGGCGTGATGAAATGCGGATAAACCTGATTCCCTCCACGAAGGACACGAAGTGACACGAAGAACTCAGGAACAGCTTTCGGAGAGCGCGCACAGGCGTGGCAATCTCCGCTGTCTCATGTGGTTCTTTGTGCATCTTCGTGGACCGTAAGTCATTCATGGCTACTACAACACGCCAAGCGATCGTGTCCGGCCTGCTGGCCATCCTGCCGGCGGACAGCGTGCTCCATGGGCCCGAGGACCTGCGTCCCTACGAATGCGACGGGCTCTCGGCCTATCGGCGGCTGCCCCTGGCGGTGGCGCTGCCCTCCACCGCGGAGCAGGCCCAGGCCGTGCTGCGGCTGTGCCGGGAACGGGGCGTGCCGGTGGTGGCCCGGGGCTCGGGCACGGGCCTGTCCGGCGGCGCCCTGCCCAGCGAGGACGGCGTGCTGCTGTCCCTGGCCAGGTTCAACCGCATCCTGGAGATCGATCCCGCCAACCGCTGCGCCCGGGTCCAGCCCGGCGTGCGCAACCTGGCCATCTCCGAGGCGGCGGCCCCCCATGGCCTGTTTTATGCCCCGGACCCCTCGTCCCAGATCGCCTGCTCCATCGGCGGCAACGTGGCCGAGAACGCCGGGGGCGTGCACTGCCTGAAATACGGCCTCACCGTGCACAACCTGCTGGCCATGAAGGTGCTGACCCTGGACGGCGAGCTGCTGGAGATCGGCGGTTCTGGTCTGGACAGCCCCGGCTACGACCTCCTGGCCGTCATGACCGGCTCCGAGGGCCTGCTGGGCGTCATCGTGGAGGTGACGGTCAAGCTCCTGCCCCGGCCCGAGCGCGCCCAGGTGGTGCTGGCCGCCTTCGGCGACGTGGAGCGGGCAGGGGCGGCGGTGGCCGCCGTCATCGCCGCCGGCATCGTCCCGGCGGGGCTGGAGATGATGGACAACCCGGCCATCCGGGCGGCGGAGGCCTTTGTCCATGCCGGTTATCCTGTGGATGCCGCCGCCATCCTGCTGTGCGAGCTGGACGGCACCAACGCCGAGGTGTCGGAGCAGATCGCCCAGGTGCGTGCCCTGCTCCTGGAAGAGGGCGCCACCGAGGTGCGCACCGCCCGGGACGAGGCCGAGCGGGCCCTGTTCTGGAAGGGCCGCAAGGCCGCCTTCCCCGCCGCGGGCCGCATCTCGCCGGACTATTACTGCATGGACGGCACCATCCCGCGCCGTCACCTGGGCCGGGTGCTGCACCGCATCGCCGAGCTGTCCCGGGAATACGGCCTGCCCGTGGCCAACGTGTTCCACGCCGGAGACGGCAACCTGCACCCCTTGATCCTCTACGACGCCAACCGGCCCGGCGAGCTGGAGCAGGCCGAGGCGTTCGGCGGGCGCATCCTGGAGCTGTGCGTGGAGGTGGGCGGCACCATCACCGGCGAGCACGGGGTGGGCATGGAGAAGATCGACCAGATGTGCGTCCAGTTCGCCAGCCCGGAGCTGACCCAGTTCCACGCCCTCAAGGCCGCCTTCGACCCCGACGGCCTGCTCAACCCCGGCAAGGCCGTGCCCACCCTGCACCGCTGCGCGGAGTTCGGACGCATGCACGTGCACGGCGGGGAGCTGAAGTTTGCGGACCTGCCGAGGTTCTGAGAATGGCGACGCACGATCTCACAGCGGATATCCAGGCCCGGGTCCAGTCGGCGATGGCAGGCCAGACACCGCTCGCCATCCGCGGCGGGGGCAGCAAGGCCTTCTACGGCCGACCGGCGGCGGGTGAGGCGCTGGACGTCTCCGGCCACGCGGGGGTGGTGAGCTACGAGCCCACGGAACTGGTGGTCACGGCCCGGGCCGGCACCCCCCTGGCGGAGATCGAGGCCCTGCTGGCGGAGCACGGCCAGATGCTGCCCTTCGAGCCGCCCCGCTTCGGGCCGGGGGCCACCCTGGGCGGCATGCTGGCGGCCGGCCTGTCCGGCCCGCGCAGGCCCTGGGACGGCGCGGTGCGGGACAGCGTGCTGGGGGTCAGGCTGATCAACGGCCGCGGCGAGGTGCTGAAGTTCGGCGGGCAGGTGATGAAGAACGTGGCCGGCTACGACGTCTCGCGCCTGATGGCGGGGGCGCTGGGCACCCTGGGGGTGATCCTGGAGGCCTCCTTCAAGGTGCTGCCCCGGCCGGCCCGGGAGGTCACCCTGGTCCACAGGCTGGGCGCGGCCGAGGCCAGACGCCGGCTGAACGCCTGGCAGGGCCTGCCCCTGCCCCTGACGGGGACCCTGCACCTGGAAGGCATCCTGTATCTACGTCTTTCCGGCGGGGAGGAAGCCCTGGCCTCGGCCCGGGAGGCACTCGGCGGAGAAGAATGGGAGGCCGGGGACCTGTGGCAGGACCTGCGCGAGCAGCGCCTGCCCTTCTTCACCGACGGGGAGACCCCCCTCTGGCGGCTCTCCCTGCCGCCGGCGGCGCCTCCTTTGGAGGTGGATGCGCCCGTCCTGACGGAATGGGGCGGGGCGCAGCGCTGGCTGCGCACGGAGCTGCCCGCCGCCCAGGTGAGGCGCCTGGCCGCGCGCCACGGCGGACATGCCACCCTGTTCCGGGGAGGGGAGCGGGAATCCGTCTTCCAGCCCCTGACGGCGCCCATGATGGCCCTGCACCGGCGCGTCAAGGCGGCTTTCGACCCCGGCGGCATCCTCAACCCCGGCCGCATGTATCCGGGGCTTTGATGCAGACCCGTCTGGCCGATCCTCTTCGCGATACCCCGGAAGGCCGGGAGGCGGAGCGCATCCTGCGGGCCTGCGTGCACTGCGGCTTCTGCAACGCCACCTGCCCCACCTACCAGCTCCTGGGCGACGAGCTGGACGGGCCGCGCGGGCGCATCTATCTGATGAAGCAGATGCTGGAAGGGCGGCCGGTGACGGCCAGCACCCTGACCCACCTGGACCGCTGCCTCACCTGCCGCAGCTGCGAGACCACCTGCCCCTCTGGGGTGGAGTACGGCCGCCTGCTGGACATCGGGCGGGAGCTGGCCGAGCGTCGCGTGGACCGTCCCCTGGCCGAGCGGCTGCAAAGGAAGGCGCTGCGCCGGACCCTGCCCCATGCGGAGCGCTTCGCCCTGGGCCTGGGCCTGGGGCGGGCCTTCAAGGCCTTTCTGCCCGGCGCGCTGGCGGACAAGCTGTCGGCGGCGCAGGGCCGGCCCCGGCCCTGGCCGGCCGCCCGCCATGCCCGGCGCATGCTGGTCCTGGAAGGCTGCGTACAGCCGGCCCTGGCCCCCGACATCAACCCGGCGGCCGCCCGGGTGCTGGACCGGCTGGGCGTGAGCCTCATCCGGGTCAGGGGCGCAGGCTGCTGCGGTGCCCTGAGCCAGCATCTGAACGCGCCGGAGGAAGCGAGGGCCTTCATGCGCCGGAACATCGATGCCTGGTGGCCCCATCTCCAGGCCGGCGCCGAGGCCGTGGTGATCACCGCCAGCGGCTGCGGCGTCCAGGTCAAGGACTACGGGCACTACCTGAGGGACGATCCGGCCTATGGGGAGAAGGCCGCCCGGGTCTCGGCCCTGGCCAGGGATGTCTCCGAAGTGGTCGCGGCGGAACTGGACCGGACGGCCTCCAATTCCCCCTTCCCCTTCCCCTTCCCCATCCCCCGTCCCCGCAAGATCGCCTTCCAGTCTCCCTGCACCCTGCAGCACGGCCAGAGGCTCTCCGGCGTGGTGGAAGGCCTGCTCGCCAGGCTGGGCTTCCAACTGGCCCCGGTCAGGGACGGGCACCTTTGCTGCGGCTCGGCCGGGACCTATTCCCTGCTACAGCCCGAGCTTGCCACCTCGCTGCGGGACGCCAAGCTGGCGGCCCTGGCGGAAGGCGGGCCGGAACTCGTCGCCACCGCCAACATCGGCTGCCTGACCCATCTGGCCGCCGCCAGTCCGGTGCCGGTGGTGCACTGGATCGAACTGCTCGATCCGGTACTCAGTTCGGAAGGTGCAGGGTGAAGTAGTCGCCCAGGGCCTGGTGCATCTCGGGCACGGTGAGGTGGTGCATGATGGCGATGCCGGGGGCCAACTGGTCGCTCTGGCAGGTCAGGGACCGCACCTGGGGTTGGCGCTCCGAGTGCAGGCGGAATATCGTCCGGTAATAGAGCTGAGTGGGACCGCCGTTGTCGTCGTCCACTAAGCTCATGCTTACGCGCACGAAGCCGGTGGACGCCGGCATGCCGGCGAGGGTGGTGATGTCACGGGTCACCTTGGTGACCGTGAAGCTGCCCGGTTGCACCGGCTGGGGAGCATCCCTGACGGTGTCCAGCTCGAAGATGCAGTGGGGGTCCACCTCCTGGACGCTGTTGAAGGGCACGACGCGGCCGTACTGCAGCCGCACGGTGGCCCATCCCGGCGGGATCTCGATGGGACGGTTCAGGGTGATCTGCCAGCCCGTGGGGAAATGGTAATAGGGGGAATCCGGCCCATAGTCCCGGGCGGTGCTGCACGAGGCGAATCCGAGCAGGGCGAGGGCGACTGCGATCTTTTTCATGATGTCCTCCGGATTGATGGCGACATAGACCATCGGGCGTGGCGTTCGTTTCACCCTGGAATCCCTCGCCCGGCCTGGCGCGCCGCACGGCCGGGGTTCCCGTCGGCATAGGCCCGCAGCCGGCGCAGGGCGTCCCGCTTTTCGGTCTGGCCTACCCTTGTCCTGACCAGGGCGTCATGCAGGGTCTGGACGGTGTGGTCGTAGACCGGGCGGTCCACGGGATAGGGGATGCCGTCCTTGCCGCCGTGGGCGAAGGAGAAGCGGGCGGGATCGCGGAAGCTGGCCGGCGTGCCGTGGATCACCTCGGCGGCCAGGGCCAGGGCGCGCAGGGTCTTGGCCCCCACCCCGGGCAGGCCGATCAGCTGGACAAAATCGGCGGGGGCGCGCTCGTAGGTGGACAGCAGGATGCGCCCCAGGCGCCTGGGGTCCACGTCGCCCGGGGACAGGCCGTGGCGGCGGGGCAGGAACAGATCGGGCAGGGCCGCAGAGTTTCCCAGGCTGGCCAGGGCGTCCAGGGTCTCGGTGGCAGGGCCGCCGGCCAGGTCGGTCATGGCCCGGCGGGTAGGTCCGGATTCCGCCGCCACCAGGTTGAGCGCCTCGCCCTGGCGGTCGCAGCACACGGCGGCATGAGGCTCCTCCACGAAGCTGGCCAGGCCCTCGCCCAGCCAGTGATAGCGGCGGGCATAGCCGCTGGCGTCGTTCAGGCCCTGCTGGACCACACACCACTGTCCATGGGGGGTGAAGAAGAAGGCGTGATGATAGAGATCGTAGCCGTCCTGGACACAGGCCGAGTCCACCTTGGCCGTCAACCGGCTGGCCCGCACCAGGGGCGTGGGGTCCAGTCCCGTCGCCTCTCCCGCGGCCTCGATCTCCCCGGGCGTACGCCGGGACACGGCACCCTTGCCCCCCGCCGCGTGCAGGCCCAAGTCCGCCTCCAGCCCCTTGATGCCCTCTTTCAGGGCACCGCAGGCGGTGGTGGTCACCCCGCTGGAGTGCCAGTCAAAGCCCAGGACACAGCCGAAGGCCTGGAACCAGTAAGGGTCGGACAGCCGGCGCAGCATCTCCCCCGGGCCGTAGTCCGCCACCACGTGGCAGGCGATCTCCCGGGCGAGCTTCACCATGCGCTGGAACAACCAGCGCGGGGCGCGGCCTCCGTGGAGGGGGAGGTGGGCGTAGCCGGTGCGCATCAGAACGTCGATGAATCAGGATACGAAGGTCAAGAAGGATTGAAATCGGCCTGGGACAGGGACACTATAGAACATTGATGGCATATCCAACCGACCGAAAGGAGGCATCCATGAAAAGACTCGTGCTCGCATCCATGTTTCTCGCACTGGCGGCCCCCACCGCCTGGGCGGCCGGAAATATCAATGCCGGAGAGGCCAAAGCCGGTGCCTGCATCATGTGCCATGGCACCAAGGGGTTCCCGGGCATCTTCTATACCTTGCAACTGGCCGGGTGCAACGCCGACAAGATGGTGATCAAGATGAACAAATACCACACCGGCAAGATCCTGCATCCCATCATGAACTTGATGGCCCTGCCACTCACCCAACAGGACGAGGAAGACATCGCCGCCTTCTACCAGTCCCTGGGCAAGCCCGTCGTCGTTTCACCCCTGATACCCAACACCTGCGACTCATCTGAAGAGCAGATCCCCGGCATGACCCAGTAAACCGATTCATCCTTTGCCCGGTCTTTTTTAAGGCCGTGACCTCCGTCCGGGTTTTTCGGCGGAGGTTTTGTTTTCGGGGTCATCGAGTGCCGGTGTGGAAAGAGTAGCGAAGCGGGGAACGGAACTCCCGACACTTGGTCTACCCATGCTGAACGGCCTCGCTCAGTACTCGCGGGTGGCCATCTGAGTCAGTCGGCGGGGTTCATTGGGCCGTTGGCACACCGGCCGGAGACAGAGACCCATCCGTCCATCAAGTGGGCATGCCACGGCAAGACAGGACTCGCCTTATACAAATGACCGACTCAAGGCAGTACAGGAGGCCGAGTTGAGTACATCGTATCTGCTTCTGAGCCTGCTCTTCAGCGCCGTCGGGCTCGGCTTTTTCATCTACGGCAAGAGGCAGACGGCGATCATTCCGCTGATCTGCGGTCTGGTCCTGATGGTCTTTCCGTATTTCGTCTCGAATACCGTCCTTCTGGTTGCGATTGGCGTCACGCTGGTGGCTCTTCCGTACTTCTTCAGGGCCTGAGTGAATCGTGAGCCAGGCCCCTGGCCAGCGCGTCTTCGACACACCGCGTATCGTGTGGGTCTACGGTGCGACAGCTGTCTGCGTGGCCATCTCGCCACCCAGCAGGCCTACGGGCTGAGTCAGCGCCATGAAGGGGACACCCGGCCCCCCGTGCTTCATGTCGTCCACCAGGATCACATCGATGTCCTGGTGGGCATGGGTATGATCCATGACGGCCCGGTCGAGGGCTCCGGCATGACGAAACAACCGAAACTCCAGTCCGGCCTGCTTCATCTGGTCCAGGAAGCCCTTCAAAGCGGGCGACGGGGCACCTTTGGCGTCCACCAGAAGGATGTGGGCGGCACAATGCATCTCCGCGCAGAAGTTGAAGGCGGCGTCCAGTGTGCCGCGCTGGATCGAGTTGCCACTCAGTGCAATCAGCGCATTGCCCATGATGCATCTTCCTTCCGCATAATGCGCCTCTGCCTGGTAATAGGGGGCCACGGCACTGTCCCGGAGCACCACCTCTGTCGCATGTACCACCTGCAAGCCGAAATCAGCGCGGTAGGCACTCACTAAAAAGATATACAGATCCGATTCATGGAGATATACGTGTGGGCACGTATGCGATGGGTACGAAGCAGGTATCGAAGCGCAACGGGGGCGGGCCATCCAGTCGACGGTCAAATCCCCGTCAGGCGGCCCATGGCAAGCGGTTCATGATTCGGACCGGCGCGAGGAAACAAAGAATTCAACCGAAGCCCGGAGGTGGCTGCCAATGGAGCCCATGCTCATGGGCGAGGGCCCTGACTATATAAAGCACGGCCAGGGTCAGCACCATCCCGATGACAATGCCTATCCCGATGAAGCGCAAGGCCACCCAGAGTTTGGCGACCAAGCCCCGAAGTTCAGTCAGTGGGTCACCCACGCTCTGCTTTGACCAGGGCCATGGCTAAACGAAAAGGCGAACAGGTGGTGCCAATCATGATGGTGTCCATTATGTGCCGGATCGGCATAGCGTGCTCGGCAGTCGACGACGGTTCCGGGGTCGGTTTGTAGGCCTGTTCCACACTGGTGGGAGTCCTGCTGGGACCGAAGCCATGCCACCGCCGGCTCGCTGCTGCTTCGGAGGCAGATTTCGGGTGAACCAACCGGGGGGTGCACGCCCGGTCACGGTCGCCGCAAATCCAGCTCCGGTTCCGCCTCGGCCCCAGGATGCATCTCCAGGGCCGCCTGGGAGGTCCGGACCATGGCCACGAATTCCCCCTGCGCCTCGGTGGGCACAGGCGGACGCACCCGCATGTAATGGCGGGTACTGGCGGCAAGCCCCAACAGCAGGATGCAGAAATACAGCAGCAGCGCCCGCGGACCGAGGGCCGACATCAGTGCGCCGGAGATGGCAGGTCCCAGGGTGGCGCCGACGCCGTAGGTGAGCAGCAGGCCGCGGGTGGCGTCCAGGACCTCGCCGGGGCTCAGATGGTCGTTCGTGTGGGCGACGCTCAGGGCATAGATGGGGAACATGAAACCGCCCAACAGGAATCCGCAAACGGCCAGGGCGGCAGGCGCGCCCCTGGCCACGGCGAAGGCGGCGAGGGCGGTGGCCGCACCGGCGACGCCGACTGCCAGCAGCACGCCGCGCCGGTCGCGGGCGTCCGACAGGCGTCCGATGGGTATCTGCAGAAGCGCGCCACCCAGGATGGTGGCGCTCATGAAGGCGGCAATCCAGGGGTCCGGCAGACCCATGCCCTGGGCGAACACCGCCGCCATGCCCCAGAATGCACCCAGGACCAAGCCGGCGGTCAGGGTACCGATGACCCCCAGGGGGGCCTTGTCGAACAGATATGCCAGACGCAGCGCCGGCGTAACGACGGGCAGCGGCTCGGCCACACGGGTGAGGGCCACGGGCACCAGTCCGAGGGAAAACAGGACGGCGATGAGGGAGAAGGGGACGAAGCCGGCGACGCCGGTGCACAGCAACAGAGACTGCCCCGCAGCCATGGCCAGCAGGTTGGTGGTCATATATACGGCGAACACCCGGCCGCGCTGCCGGTTGGGCGACAGGGTGTTGAGCCAGCTCTCGATCACCATGTACAGG
>JBJKSP010000146.1:0-4116 GCA_046703865.1 Thiobacillaceae bacterium | reverse complement strand
CGGAGCGGTCCCCGCGCGCCCGGGGATGAACCGCCGAGGCGGAGGCCCGACGCACGCGCGCCGGCGCGTTCCCCGCGCCCGCGGGGATGAACCGTTGATCTCGGCGAACCCGCACTTGCTGGACCCGCGTTCCCCGCGCCCGCGGGGATGGGCCGAAACCCACCCGCCACCTAACCAGGTTGTTTCTCTCGCCAGGGGCGTGGTTTATCTTATCCGGGGTCGCCACCAGGAACCGCTGTCTCTCGTGCACACTAACCTTACCTTGCCCAACCTCCTGACCGCCTTGCGCCTGGTGTTGGCGCCGATGGTCGTGTGGAGGGTGGTCCAGGCGGACATGCATGGGGCGTTCTGGCTGTTCGTGGTCGCGGCGGTGACCGACCTGCTGGACGGCAAGCTGGCGCGCCTGCTCGACCAGAGGAGCGTGCTGGGGACCTGGCTGGACCCCATCGCGGACAAGGTCCTGCTGCTGTCCACCCTGATCAGCCTGTCCTGGGTGGGATTCCTGCCGTGGTGGCTGGCGCTGGTGGTGCTGGCCAGGGACGGGGTGGTCGTGGGTGGCGCCGGGGTTTACCTGTTGCTGACCGGTCATCTGGAAGTGGCGCCCACCCTGTCGGGCAAGCTGGCCATCTTTGTCGAGGCCGTCTTGGTCAGCCTGGCCCTGGCCGACGCGGCGCTCGCGCTGGGCCTGTCCGACCTAATCCAGCCCCTGGCCGGGGCTACGGCCCTGCTGGCGGTGGTCTCCGGCCTGCACTACGTGGTGCTCTGGACAGGCAAGACGAGGCGTTATCTACAACATCATCAGGCGGAGGGTTGAAGGCCCGGCCGTTCGTTGACGAATCGGGCTGACAGGGCCTGTTCGCGAACCGTAGCTCGCTCCTGCCACGCCTAATCATTATTGGGACCGAAGATTTCCCTAGGAACCTATGGACCGGCAATCTCGGCCCAGCGCTTCTCCAGACGTTTGACTGAGGTGGGTTCCAGGGTTTTGACCTCTTGGGCGAACAGGGCGATGCGCAACTCCTCCAGGCGCCACCGGAAGTCCTCCAGGGCGGGGTCGCGGTCGGGTCCGGCCTGGTGCGACCGGCGCTGGGCCCAGGCCATGGACAGGGGGGCTAACTCCCGCATGGCCTGGGTATCCCGGGCCTGGGCCTTGGGCAGCTTCTCCAGGCGCAGGCTGATGGCCCTGAGATAGTGGGGGATGCGCTGCAGCCAGGCGGGCGACGTGTCCGCCACGAAGCCGGGATGCACCAGGGCGCCGAGCTGGGTCTGCATGTCCAGCACCGCCTCGCCCCAGGCGGCCGGGGCCTTGGCCAGGGTCTGCTGCAGGGTGTGGGTCCGGGACAGGCAGTCGGCCGCCAGGCCTGCCGTGCGGTGCACGGCCTCGGGCAACCGGGGCCGGACCCGGGCCGCCAGGTCCGTAAATGCGGCTGCCGTCCTGACCTCTGCCGGGTCGGTCGGACAGGCGTCCAGGCAGGCGGCCAGCAGGATGTCCAGGACCAGTCCCGTGCAGCCGGCCGTCTTGTCCATCAGCTGGTACTGCAGGCAGGCGGGCTTGAGGCGCGCGGCGAGGTCCCGCTCGGTCTGCCGGAGCAGGGCGGGATGGGCGAGCCAGACCATGCGGCACACCCCCCGCCAATGGGCATCACGGGCGGTGGGGCGGCTGTCGAACAGCCTGAGGGAAACGCTGCCCTCCGGGTTGGCCGCCAGAGCCGGAAACGCGGTGAGCCGCTGTTTCCCGGCGCCCACCTCCACCCGCTCCGGCAGCGCGTCGAAGTCCCAGGCGGTGATCTCCTCCCGCTCCAGGGCGGTGGCGGAACGGCCCAGCTCCCTTTGGGCTTCGGCCCCAAACTGACGGCGCAGGGCGGCCAGGTCCCGGCCCTGGGCCAGCACCCGGCCGTCCTCGCTCACCACCCGGTAGTTCATGGCGAGATGGGCGGGCAGGGCCTCGGGCCGCCAGGCATCCCGGGGCACGGCCGTGCCGGCGGCCTTCTCCAGGAAGTCGCCCAGGGCGGTTGTGAGGGATGGGTGAGGGGGGATGGGGGATGGGGTTTGCAGCCTTTTCCCATCCCCCATCCCCCATTCCCCAGCCCGCGCTTCCCCCAACGCTTGTGCCGCTGCCCGCGCGTATTCGGGCACCGGGACGTAGGCCCGGCGCACGGACTGGGGCAGGGACTTGATGAGGGCGGTGATCTTCTCCTCCAACAGCCCGGGCACCAGCCAATCGCATCGGGCCTCGGGCAGTTGGTTGAGTGCGGCCAGGGGCACGGTCAGGGTCACGCCGTCGTCCTCCGCGCCGGGCTCGAAACGGTAGGACAGGGGGTAACGCGTGCCGTCCAGCGCCAGTTCCGACGGAAAGCCGTCTGTCGCGTCCCTGTGCTTGGCCAGCAGCCGCTCCCGGTCCAGGAACAGCAGGCGCGGCCGGGTCTGTTCTGCCTCACGGCGCCAGCGCTCGAAGGCGGCGCCGTTGTGGATGCCCTCGGGGACGATGCCGTCGAAGAAGTCGTACACGGCCTGTTCGTCCACTGCCAGGCGCGGGTTCCGGGTGCGCTGGGACAGGTCTTCCATCTCTTCCAGCAGGCGCCGGTTGTGGTGGAAGAAGGCGGCCCGGCAGTCCCACTCCCCCCGGACCAGGGCATGGCGGATGAAGATCTCCCGGGAAAGCACGGGGTCGATGGGTCCGTAATGCACCGGGCGCCCGTTCACCACGGGCAATCCGTAGAGGGTGGCGCGCATGGCCGCGGAGACGTGGGCCGGCTTCTTGGACCAGTGTGGGTCCGCGTAGCTTACTTTGAGGAGGTGGCGGGCGGCGTGCTCGATCCATTCCGGCTCGACCCTGGCCACGGTGCGGGCGTAGACCCGGCGCGTCTCCACGATCTCGGCGGCCATGACCCACTTGGGCTTCTTTTTGACCCCGGAGCCGGGAAAGAGGCTGAACTTCATGCCCCGTGCGCCCAGATAGCCGCCGTCCTCGGTGAGCATGCCCAGGTTGCCCAGCAGGCCGGGCAGGAGAGCTTGATGGAGGGATGAGTAATGGGGGGTGGGGGAGTGGGAAGTGGCTTGGGAGGACCCCTGTGTTTCCCCACTCTCCATTCCCCACTCCCTACTCTCCACTTTCCACCCCAGCTCCTTGACCAGAACCGTGAGCTGGCCGTGCACGTCCCGCCATTCCCGCACCCGGTTGGGGGACAGTAAATCCGCCTTGAGGGCCTCCTGGAATTTCCGCCTGGACTTGCGGTGGGCGTTGAGCTCGGCCACGTGTCGCCAGAGATTGAGGATGGTTATGAAGTCCGAGTGTTCGTCGGCGAAGCGCCGGTGCTTTTCGTCTGCCGCCTGGGCCTGTTCCAGGGGGCGTTCCCTGGGGTCCTGGCAGGACAGCAAGGCGGCGATGACCAGGACCTCCGCCAGGCAGGCCCTATCCCGGGCGGCGATGAGCATGCGGCCGAGCTTCGGGTCCACCGGCAGGTGGGCGAGCTGCCGGCCGATGGCGGTGAGCCGTCCGCCGGGGTCCAGGGCGTTGAGTTCCGCCAAAAGGGTGAGGCCGTCCCGCACCCGCTTGGGCTCCGGCGGGTCCGGGAAGGGAAAGGCCTGGATGTCCGGCAGGCCGAGCGCCTTCATCCTGAGGATGACCCCCGCCAGGGAGGAGCGCAGCAGTTCGGGGGTGGTGTATTCGGGACGGGCGAGATAGTCCTGCTCGTCGTAGAGCCGGATGCACACCCCCGCCGCCACCCGGCCGCAACGGCCGGCGCGCTGGTTGGCCGAGGCCCGGGAGACCTTCTCCACCTTGAGCTGCTCGATCTTGTTGCGCAGGGAATAACGCTTCACCCGGGCCAGGCCCGCGTCCACCACGTAGCGGATGCCGGGCACGGTCAGGGAGGTCTCCGCCACGTTGGTGGCCAGCACGATCCGGCGGCCGCCATGGGGCTGGAAGACCTTCTCCTGCTCGCCCACGGACAGGCGGGCGTAAAGGGGCAGGATCTCCGTGTGTTCAGGATGGTGCTTGCGCAGGGCCTCCTGGGCCTCCCGGATCTCCCGCTCCCCGGGCAGGAAGACCAGGATGTCGCCGGGGCCCTCGGCGGCCAGCTCGTCCACGGCCGCCAGCAGCGCGGCGTCCAGATC
>JBJKSP010000145.1:0-4610 GCA_046703865.1 Thiobacillaceae bacterium | reverse complement strand
GCCCAGCCCGGCAAGCTCACCCTGACGGAATACGATTCCATGGTGGGCGATCTGGTGAACTACATGACCTGGATGGGCGAGCCTACCAAGAGCGAGCGGATGACCGTCGGCGTGGGCGTGATGCTCTTCCTGTTTGTGTTTTTCATCGTCGCCTTCTATCTCAAGAAGGAGTTCTGGAAAGACGTGCACTAGCGGCAGACCACCGACCGTCGAACCCTTGGAGGTTCGAACGGTCGGAGTTGGTGCAAGCTCCGTCCCTTCCCTTCAAGCGAGGTTAAGCGTCTATGATGATTCTCTATTCGGGGACTTCCTGCCCCTTCAGCCACCGTTGCCGCATCGTGCTGCACGAGAAGGGCATGGATTTCGAAATCCGGGATGTGGATCTGCATGACAAGCCCGAGGAAATCGCCGCGATGAACCCTTACAATCAGGTTCCCATCATGGTGGAGCGGGACCTGACCCTGTACGAATCCAACATCATCAACGAATACATCGACGAGCGCTTTCCCCATCCTCAGCTCATGCCCGCCGATCCCGTCATGCGTGCCCGGGCGCGGCTGTTCCTGTTCAACTTCGAGCACGACCTGTTCAGCCATATCCTGGACGTCATGGAGGGAAGTCCGAAGGTCGCGGACAAGGCTCGTTCGCTGATCAGTGACAACCTGACCCAAATCTCCCCCCTCTTCACCAAGCAGAAATACATGCTGGGAGAAGAGTATTCCATGCTGGATGTGGCCATCGCCCCGCTGCTCTGGCGCCTGGATCACTACGGTATCCAGCTGCCCAAGCAGGCTGCACCCATGCTCAAGTACGCTGAGCGCATCTTCAGCCGACCCGCCTTCATCGACGCCCTGACCCCGGTCGAGAAGGCCATGCGCAAGTGAGCGGTATCCCGCAGCAACCCTATTTTCTGCGCGCCCTTTACGAGTGGTGTGTGGACAGCGGTTACACGCCTTACCTGACCGTCAAGGTGGACGACAAGACGAAGGTCCCTTCCGCCTACGTCAAGGATGGCCAGATCGTCCTCAACATCGGTCCAAACGCCGTGCGACAGATGAAGATGGACAACGAATGGATCGTGTTCTCCGCCCGTTTCGGCGGACAGGCCCACACGATCCAGGTCCCCGTGTCCGGCGTGATATCCATCTATGCCCGGGAAACGGGAGAGGGTATGGCCTTCCAGGCTACAGACGTGGTTCCGGCCGAACCGGTCCTGATCGAGCAGGAATCCGGCCAGGACAGCGACGAGACGCCCCCAGATCCCGATAAACCCCGGGGTGGGCGGCCCAACCTGCGGGTAGTCAAATAGGCGCCGCACAGAAGTAATCGCACCCGGTTACGATTTAGCTCCTATACGCCGGCATAGCTCAGTTGGTAGAGCAACCGCCTTGTAAGCGGTAGGTCCCCTGTTCGAGTCAGGGTGCCGGCACCAATAAATCAATGGCTTATACATAAGAGTTGTCTGGTCATGTGGCTCGGGGTCACACTGGGGTCACAGCATTATTTCTAGCGGTGCGCCCCGTGGATGTCAACGATCAGGCACTTACCCCCACACACGAACCCCCATGGGGCTGGTATGATCTACCCGGCAAGCCGTCTGATCCTTCCGGGGAGACTCAAACATGAACAAATCGGAACTCGTCGAAGTCGTCGCTGACAAGACCGAGATGACCAAGGCCGCCGCCGGTGGTGCCGTCGAGGCGCTACTGGAGACCATCGCCGAGTCGGTGGCTAGGGGCGAGGCCGTCACGCTGATCGGTTTCGGTACCTTCGAGGCCCGCAAGCGCGCCGCGCGCGCCGGCAAGAACCCGCGTACTGGTGAAACCCTCAAGATCGCGGCCACCACGGTGCCCGCCTTCAAGGCCGGCAAGGCCTTCAAGGACAAGGTGGCGGCCGCGGCGGGCAAGAAGGGCGGCAAGAAGAAGAAATACCCGGTGGGGATGTCCGTCCGGACATCCCCACCGCATACGAAGAAACACCGGGCGGCGCCGTCACCGGCAGCTACCCGGCAACAGGGGTAGGGCAGCGTCACATAAGGCCGCCGGCTTCGCCACGCCGGCGGCAAGCGCGCCAGGGAGAGAACACCATGAACACCGCCACCGGACCCGACTACGGGTTCTGGTCCAGGCTGGATGCCTGGAGCTACCGCGATGCGGCCCTGCTGCTGTGCGGCTTCGATCCCGACCGGGCGAGAGGTTCGGGTATCCGACTGGATCGTCGTGAGATACCGCTGCAATACACCGAGGCCTCCAAAGTCTACCGCATCCTCCGGAGCGCCGCCGTGCCAGGTGAGCATGCCGCCCACCCCTTCACCCTGATCGAGCACGCCCTTCGGAATGGCCTGCCCCTGCCCGCACCGTTGCTCGAAGCCGTGCGCGAACGCTTCCGCCGGGAACGCGGGGGCGGCAGGCAGCCGACGCTCGATAGCCTGGGCACGGCGGAGACGGCCGGACCCCATCCGCGCACCCAACGCTTCCTGTTGCGCCTGATCTACGTCCTCGCGACCGGCGGCTACGGCCTCAAGCTCGACATGTCCTACAACGATGCCGGGGAAATCGCCGACGAGGCCGAGCGCCTGGGGATCGCGCTGGACCGCGGCACCATCGCCCATTACCTCACCAAGGCCCGCAAGCTCTCCGAATCGGCTGCCTTGACGGAGTAGGGCAGACCACCCCCGACGCTCCGCCATCGCCAGCTCCCGGCGGTGTCACCCAGTCCGTGGACCCGCGCCCAACCCCCTCTCGCCCTACTGCGCCGAACGCCGCCACGCCGCGTTTCCTCCCGACGCACGCGGTCACATGCAGCTCGCCCCGCCTGCACCGGACGCAGGGCGTTTCACCCGACGCACCCCGAATGCCCTGTTGAATCAATGACCGGCATCCGTTGAAAGCCGTGTCCGCAGTCACCGGATGCCCGTCGTCTTCGGCGGACACAGCCAGAGGCTTTTCTCATATCGTCGTATCCACACCGACCAACACGGAGGTAAACCATGACAAATCCCGCTCTCCAGCCGGAACCCGAACCCCATCCCATCCTGGCCAGCCTGCTGCGCTCCGACCTGCTCAACACCGAGCAGGCCGCGGCCTATTTGGGGGTGACCGCTCGCACCCTGGAGGTATGGCGCTGCACCAAGCGCCATCCCATCCCCTACATCAAAGTCGGCCGGCTGGTGAAGTACCGCAAGGGCGAACTGGACCGCTGGCTCGCCCGGCAGACCGTGGGCGGCGACGCGGCCTGAGCCGCCGGCCGTGCGGCGTCGGGATCAAGTGTTGATCGCAGCCGCCGGCGGCGCAGGCCCCGGCAGCACTCCGAATAACGGGCATTTGCCGTGATCAAGCTCGCCCTCGTCAGCACCGAGGGCGGCGTGGGCAAGACCACCCTGGCCGCCAACCTGGGCGCGCTGCTCGCGGACATGGGGCTGCGGGTGCTGCTGATCGACGCGGACGAGAAACCGTCGCTCTCCAAGTACTTCCCCCTGCGTCGCCAGGCTCCCCATGGCCTCACCCACGTCATCACAAGGGGCGTGGTGACCAGTGACGTGATCTCCGGGATCGACCTGCCGGGCCTGTCCGGGACGCTGGACATCGTGGTCTCCGACAGCCCCGAGATCAACCTCTCGGACTGGCTCCATGCCCGCATCGACCGGGGGGTACGCCTGAAGCTCGCCCTGCGTTCCCCCGACGTGGTGGACCGCTACGACTGCGTCATCCTGGACGCCCACGGCGGCGCCGGGGCACTCGAGGACGCGGTGGCCCTGGCCGCCGATCTCCTCATCTCCCCGGTGCGCCCCGATGTGCTGAGCGGCTCGGAATTCATGGACGGGACGTTGAGGATGCTGGCGCGCCTGGATGCCTCCGGCGCCATCGGCGCGGGGCTGGGGCCCATGAAGGCGGTGATCAACTGCCTGCGGCGCAGCAACAACTCCCGCCGGGTGGCCGACACCCTCCGCGCCAACTTCCTGCGCACCCAGGGCCGGGTGAGCGTGCTGGATACGGTGATCCCGGATGCCAATGCCTACCAGGCGGCGGCCACCGCCCAGGTGCCGGTGCATCGACATGACCGCCAACGAGGCGGGGCGACCCCCTGTGCCTTCGAGGTCATGCATCGGCTTGCCTGGGAGCTGATCCCCTCGCTGCAAGGGGTATACGCCGAAGTGGCCGGACACGCCAGGGCACAGGCTGCCTTCCCGCGGCGGGAGGCTGCCCATGGCGGATGACCGGGCGCCGACGGGTGGCCTGGTTCCCGCCACGGACCTACCCGCGCCGGCCACGGACGAGGTGCGCCAGCGCCTGCACAACCGCCTGACCCTGCCCGGCCCGGCGGACGCCGCCGCCGGGCTCAAACGCGGCGACGACCTGGACGGCGCCCGCATCCTGGTGCCGGTGCTGGACATCCTCCCTTACGACCGCAACCCGCGCCGAGCCCTCAACCCCCGCTACGACGAGATCAAGGCCTCCATCCGCGCGGTGGGGCTCCTCACCCCCTTCAACATCACCCGCCGCCCCGGCGAGTCGCACTACATGGTCTGCGGCGGCGGCAACACGCGCCTGGCGATCCTGCAGGAACTGTTCCTTGAAGGCGATGCCCGGTTCGAGCGGGTGGAGCTCACC
>JBJKSP010000144.1:0-2843 GCA_046703865.1 Thiobacillaceae bacterium | reverse complement strand
GGTGCCGGCCGACTTGGGTGTGCCGATGGCGCTGTACCACTCGCCGCCGCGCACAGCGATCAGGGCCGCGGCGCAAAAGGTCTCCACGTTGTTCACCGTGGTGGGCTGCTGCAGGTAGCCGTGGGTGACCGGATAGGGCGGGCGGTTGCGGGGGATGCCCCGCTTGCCCTCCAGGGACTCGATCAGGGCCGATTCCTCGCCGCAGACGTAGGCGCCGGCGCCTACGTGGATCTCGATGTCGAAGTCGAAACCGGCCTGGCCGCCGATGCCCTTGCCTAGGAGTCCGGCGGTCCGGCGCCGGGCTAGGACCGCGTTCAGGGGCTCCAGCAGGTAGCGGTATTCGCCGCGCAGGTAGAGGAAGCCCCGGGCGGCACCGATGACATAGGCGCATACGGTCATGCCCTCGAACACCAAGTCGGCGTGGCGCGTCAGCAGCACCCGGTCCTTGAAGGTGCCCGGCTCGCCCTCGTCGGCATTGCAGACCACCGTGTGCATGGCGCCAGAGGCGTTGCGGCAGGCCTCCCACTTGAGCCCGGTGGTGAAGCCCGCCCCGCCCCGGCCGCGCAGGTTGGACCGCTTGATCTCCTCCAGGGTGGCGAGGGGTCCCCGGTCGGCGGCCGCGTTGGCCCCCCGCCAGGAGCGGACATTGGCGGCCGCTTCCCCATGTTGGGTCTGCCCCCGGGCGATGGCGGCGCGGATGGCGTCGCCGGGCTGGAGCGGGTTGTCCAGCAGGATGTCCGCCCGGCGGATGTTGTCCTCGATGCGGAACAGCTCGGCGGGCCATTGCTGCACCGGTTGCTGGGACAGAATCAGCTCCGCGATCTGGTCGGCCCGTTCCCGGCTCATGCGGGGGATGGCCCAATCGTTCACCAGGATGGCCGGGCCCTGGTCGCACAGGCCGGTGCAGGAGGTGGTGTCGATGGACACCATGCCGTCCTCGGAGACGTGGCCCCGCTCCACCAGCAGCTTGCCGCACAGGTAGTCCAGCAGGTCCAGGTTGCCCAGCATCCGATCGGTGATGTTGTCGGAGAACAGGACCCGGTAGCGGCAGGGCGCGTCCGTGTGCAGGAAACTGTAGAAGCCGGCGACGCCTTCGATCCGGGCGCGGGGCAGACCCAGGCGTTCGGCCAGGTCGCTTACGGCCTGGGGCGGAATCCAGGACTGGCCCTCCTGGATTTCGCGCAGGATCTGGACCAGCCGCGTCGGATCCCAGCCGTGGCGGTCGAGAACGCTGTGCAGGAAGGTGGTCGATTCGGTGTGCGCGGTCATCTTGGTCGCAATACCTCGGGTGATGGGGATGCGCGCAGTCTGGCTGCCGGGTTTCTTGGAGACCGGCTTCGGTCTTCTGAGTTTACCCCGATCCGTCGGTTTGCCAACCCCCCTTGCGCGCTTCGGGATGCCGGGCCGATCGGACGGCCGATATCATGGCACGGAATCGTGACGCGCGGGTTGCGGGGGGAGGATGGCTTAGGGCGTATTAACGCTGATTTGGCGTGTGCGTTGCCGCGTAGCGCGGTGCCAGGTCCTCGGCCCGGGCCAGGTCCGCCGGCGTGTTGACTTAGAAAAAGGCGTGGCGGTCGTCGAGGAAGGCCTCGGTGCCGGCTCCCTGTCCGGCCAGCCAGTCCTGTGCCCGGCGCCCGCCCCCCTCGAGAAAGGCGTCCAGGTCGGTCAACAGGCGCCGGCGGAACATCATGACCGAATAGTGGCAGCGGACGGCGTCGCATGCATACACCGCGTCCAGGCGATCGCGCCGGGCACGCGTCCAAAGACGCCGGGCCAGGTCTGCAGGCAGGAAGGGGGTATCGCAGGGCACCGTCAGCACCCATTCGCAGGACATGTCCCGGGCGGCCGAGCAGACCCCGGCCAGCAGCCCAGCCTGGCCCGGGATCTGGTCCTGGACCGTGGGATAGCCCAGGGCGGCGTACTCGGGGAGGTGGCGGTTGGCGCTGATGACCAGGCTCTGGACTTGAGGGCTCAGCCGTCGGAGGACCCAGGCCGCCAGCGGCTGGTCCTTCAAGAGGATGAGCCCCTTGTCCCGTCCGCCGAAGCGGGTTGCGCGTCCGCCGGTCAGGACGACCCCGCCCGGGGAGGGCGCCGTCCCGGATTCAGGGGGCTCCATGGGCTGCCCCCTCCCGATAGAGGAGATAGAGCCGCTGCTTGTAACGGGGACGGGCGCCCTCCCAGACCAGGGTTTCACCCGGTTCGGGTTCCGTATCCCTGTTACCCAGGGCGAGCCGCCAGCCACACTGCCGGCCGGCCCGGGGCAGGAGGGGGGCGAGGTGGTAGGCCATCATCACGCGTTCCGGTCCTTTTAGGTCCAGGCTCACGCAGGCGCTCGCCGGCACCCGTTGGAAGATCTGGGCCGCGATGGGGCGGTAGCCCCAGAAGGTCTCGATCCAGGGACTGAACAAGGCGATGAGCAGGACCCAGGAGAGGGTCATGCCCGTGGCCCAGACCAAGGCCGGGCGCAGCTGGGCCCGGGGGAACAGGGGCACGGCCACCAGCCAGGCCAGGCTGGCGCCGGCCGCGACGAGTATGTCCGTCCAGGGCAGGTTGGCCTTGTAATCCGGGTTCAGGTGGAGCAGGCGCGCCGCCAGGCGCACGGGCCAGCCCCATTCCATGGCGGAGAAGTAGACCCAGAAGGCCAGGGCGAAAAAGACGAAGGTGACCACGCCGAACCAGTAGAAGGCCTGGGCGGCGCCCCGCTTGAGGGTGGCGATGCCGTAGGCGGCCAGGAGCGTGAGGGGGACCAGGAGGGGCATGGCCGAGCCGTCGCTGGAATAGGCCGGAAAATGGCTGGCCAGGAAGGCGGCCACGGCTGCCACCAGGGGCTGGTGCAAGGG
>JBJKSP010000143.1:0-8072 GCA_046703865.1 Thiobacillaceae bacterium | reverse complement strand
CATACCAGCACCAGGATGGCGAGCACACCGCCGATCAGCAGGTTGCGGGTCAGGTCGTGGCCGATCACCGAAACCAGGTGTGCCTGGCGATAGACGGAAACCCAGTGGGCGCCGGCCGGCAATTCGCCTTTCAGCCGGGTCAGGGCATGGGCCACCGCCCTGTCCACCGGCACGGTGGAGGCCCCGGGCTGCTTGAAGACGATGAGCCCAAGCCCGGGCCGGCCGTCGATCTGCAAGCCATAGTGGATGGGCGGCGGGGTCCTGACCACGCGCGCCAGGGCGCCAAGCGGAACAGAACCGCCCGGGGCGGGAACCGGAATATCGAGCACATCCTCCGCGGTGAGCGGCAGGCGACGCACTTCCAGGAGCACGTCCTGATGGCCGAGATCGAGGCGCCCGGCCGGGGCCAGCGTCACTGCGTCGCCGACCGCACGCGCCAACGCAGCGATGCCCACATGGTGCTGGACGAGGGCTGCGGGATCGGGCTGTATCCACAGCGTGGGCGGGCCGGCGCCGAACAGCTCGACTCGCTGCACGCCGGGGATGGCACGCAGCGCCGGCAGATCGCGGGTGCGCACGGCGTCCTCCACCTGCCAGGCGGGCACGTCGGGAGGGAGGCTTACGCCGTAGTCCGCCACCTCGTTGACGGCGTTTCCCATGATCTCGGCATAGGGGGCCACGCCGGCCGGCAGGCTGCCGTGAGCCCGGTCGATGGCGCCGTACACCGTCTGTAGTGCCAGCTGAGGGTTCGTACCCTCGGCAAAGCGGGCGGTCAGTTGCGCCGTACCCTGTGCAAGGGTGGTGCGCAGGGTCGTCAACCCCTGGAGCCCCATGAGCTGGCCCTCCAGGGGACGCGCCACGAGGGACTCCATTTCCAGCGCGGAGTAACCGGGCGCATGGACGATGACGCCGATCTGAGGGAAGTCGAAGCGCGGCAGCACCTCCGCCGGGATGCGCCAGAGGGCGTACAGCCCGTAGGCCACGAGGGCCGCATAAACCATGGTCCAGAGCAAAGGGCGCCGCAGCAGGGCAGGAATGCGCATCAGTCGGGCGGCATGTAGTGGGCGGAGAAGTCGCGGTGATAGAGAAGATAGGCCTGGCGCACCACCACCGGCTCACCCGGTTTGAGCCCGGCCAGGACCAGGACTTCATTGCCGCGCGCGGGACCCGGCGTAACGCGCCGGGCCGTCAGTTTGCCTGTCGATGCGGTCAGCACGTACCACCGGCCCGCGTCGAGGATCAAGGCCCCGGCGGGTATCGCGACAGCGGGGCGGGATGGGCCGTACAGGATGAGCTTGCCCGACTCGCCTGCCTGCCAGCCAGGGGCGGTGCCGGAGCCGGCGAAATTCAGGATGCGTGCCCCGTTGGCCGCCCGCGCGGGCAGTTCATTCACCAGACGGACGTCCACCGCCTGACCGTCGTCCGGAATGAAGCGGCCCGCGCCGGAACCGGCGGGAAGCGGGCCAAAAAATTCGGCCCTGAGCCACAGGTGGCCCTGGGGCAACAGCGTCAGGAGCGGGGCACCGGCAGGCAGGTCCGTGCCCGGCGCTGCGCTGATCGCGCTTACGACGGCAGGCAGCGGGCTGGCAAGCCGGGATTGGGCGCGCAGGGACTGCTCACCGGCCTCGGCTTCGGCAAGCTTGCCCCGTGCGGCCGCCAAGGCCGACTGCGCCGCCGCCAAGGCACGCCGGTCCGCAAACGCGGGGTAGCTCCGCTTCACCGAGGCGGCACTCTCCCGTGCGGCCGCCATCTCATGCCGGGCAGCCACGACGCGGGCGCGGGCACTCGCCAGCTGGCTGGTCAGCTGCGGGCCGGACAGCCACACGAGGGGCGTGCCGGCGCTGACCGCCTGGCCCTGGACGACCGTCACGCGCGCCACCCGGGCCGCAAGCGGCATACGCAGTACCAGCGGGGCCACGCTTTCCACCCGGGCCCAGGCCTGGGCCCGGGGGCGATAACTCAGGGCACGCGCGGGGACGGTCACGTAATCCGCATGAGCGGAGGCAACGGCAGCCAGAACCAGCAGGAGTGCGCGTAACAGGTACATCATCGCTTTGAGTGGCTTAGCTTGCGTTGATGGCAGAGTGGCAGGCGAGTTGTTCATGGTGCATGGCAGCGCGACGGGATCGGAGCGGGATGATCGCTTTGATCTGCCGGGCAAGGTTGCGTTCGTTCAACGCGCGGGTTGCCGGGATGTGATCGGGTCAGCGAGCGAAAAACAATAACTACTTGCAATATATACACGATCCCCGGGAACGGTGACTAGGTTTTCAACACGATCACCTAGGTGCCTGCACCGGGGGAGCCATTCCCGCAAGAAACCCCGGGGACCCCGAACAGACCCGCATCCCTTGACCCAGTCACCCCACATTCAAGGAAGCACGGATGATTGAACCGGGGTAGCCTAGCCGGGTGAGCAACCTGAACGACGCCCCACCCGCCGACCACATGGCGCCACCCGAGCCACCGGAGCTGGAGGTGGTGATCGAGATACCGCGCGGCAGCTTTCTCAAGCGCGGTTCCACCGGCCGGATCGATTTCGTCTCTCCCCTGCCCTGCCCCTACAACTACGGCTCGGTCCCGGATTACCTGGGGCTGGAAGGCGACCTGCTGGACGCCCTGGTGCTCGGGCCGCGCCTGCCGCGCGGCACCCGGCTCCGCGTCAGGGCCTGGGGCGCGGTGACCCTGACGGACCGGGGCATGTCGGACGACAAGCTGATCTGCGGCCCCTGCCCCCCGAACCCGTCGGAGCAGCGAGCCGTATTGCGCTTTTTCCGCTTTTACGCGTTCTGCAAGGGCCTGCTCAACCTCTGGCGCCGCCGCCCGGGACGCAACGCCTGCGAGGGTTGGTGTGCCGCCGGGCAGGCCATGGCCCGTGCCCGGCCGCGCCACGAGGCCTGGCAGGGACCGCCCGTGGAATTCTGACCGGTCGGCTCCGGCCTTCAGAAAACCCTAAGTCTTCGCGGGTAGCATGGCGGGCTTCCCGGCCACCGATACGGCATCCATAGCGCATGGGTCAGACGCGGCAGTTCTTTCCCCGACAGGTGGTCGAGGCGGGCGGCAACAAGTGGGACTGGGCCCTGCTGCCGATCATCCTGGCCATGTTCGTCCTGCTCGCCTACGGCGCCGAACAGATGGTCCGCCCCTACCGGGTGGGCGAGATGCTGCCCATCTCCCTGGACCCGATCCACCTGCCCTACTATCTGCTGCGCACCACCCTGCGCATGTTCATCGCCCTGGCGGTCTCCATCCTGTTCAGCTGCGCGTTCGCCGTGGTGGCGGCGAAGAACAGGACCGCCGAGAAGGTGATGGTGCCCGCCCTGGACATCCTCCAGTCCATCCCCATCCTGGGTTTCCTGTCCATCAGCGTCACCGGCTTCATCGCACTGTTCCCGGGCAACGTGCTGGGGGTGGAATGCGCCGCCATCTTCGCCATCTTCACCTCCCAGGCCTGGAACATGGCCTTCAGCCTGTACCAGTCCCTGCGCACCGTGCCGGCCGAATTGCAGGAGGCGGCCGAGGTGTTCCAGCTCTCCGCCTGGCAGCGCTTCTGGCGGCTGGAACTGCCCTATGCCTTGCCGGGACTGCTCTGGAACATGATGATGTCCATGTCCGGCGGCTGGTTCTTCGTCGTCGCCTCGGAAGCCATTTCGGTGTCCCACCAGAACATCAAGCTGCCGGGGATCGGCTCCTATATTGCCCTGGCCATCCAGGCGCGCGATCTGGCCGCCGTGGGGTGGGCCATCGGCGCCATGTTCATCGGCGTCCTGCTCTACGACCAGCTCTTCTTCCGGCCCCTCCTGGCCTGGGCGGACCGTTTCCGGTTCGAGGAGTCGGGCGGTGAAGGCGCCCCGGAGTCCTGGCTGCTGAACTGGCTGCGGCGGACCGAACGAACCCAGAACAGCGCCCGGGCCTTCGTCAGGCTGCTCGAACGCTCCTTCATCCTGTTCCGGCGCAAATACGACGGCACCTCGGTCAGGGCGGGACGCAGCCTGTTATCCGCCACGCCCGAGCGGATCTGGGATGCCGTCATCGCGGCGGCGGCCTTCTACGCCCTGTGGACCCTGGTGCACTTCATCCGCACCGAGGTGGGGTGGGAGGAGGTGGCGCGGGCCTTTCTCCTGGGTTTCTACACCTTGGTCCGCGTGGTGGTCCTGATCCTGGTGGCGGCCCTGATCTGGGTGCCCATCGGCGTCCGGGTGGGCATGAACCCCCGCATATCCAGCCGCATGCAGGCCATCGCCCAGTTTCTCGCCGCCTTTCCGGCCAATCTTGTCTTCCCGGTCGCGGTCATGCTGATCGCCCGCTTCGGGCTCAATCCCGACGTCTGGCTCTCGCCGCTCCTGATTCTGGGCACCCAGTGGTACCTGCTCTTCAACGTCATCGCGGGGGCCTCCACCATACCCACGGAACTGCGCTATGCGGCGGGCAACCTGAGGCTCACCGGCTGGCTGCGCTGGCGCCGATACCTGCTGCCGGCGATCTTTCCCAGTTTCGTCACCGGCGCCATTACCGCCTCGGGCGGGTCTTGGAACGCCAGCATCGTGGCCGAATACGTGAGTTGGGGGCACACCACCCTGAAGGCCCACGGCATCGGCAGCTACATCGCCGAGATGACGACGGCCGGGGATTTCCCGCGCATCGCGCTGGGCATCTGCGTCATGTGCGTCTACGTCATGGGCCTGAACCACCTGCTGTGGCGCCGGCTCTATCGGCTGTCCCAGGAACGCATGCACTTCTGAGGAATCATCGTGGCCACGCCGATCATCGAACTCAAAGCCGTGGGCAAATCCTTCCGCTCCGCCAGCGGCTCCGCCCGCGCCGTGCTGGAAGGCGTCGATTTCACCCTGAAGGAGGGCGAGATCGTCGCGCTGCTGGGCAAGTCCGGGTCCGGCAAGTCCACCCTGCTGCGCATCATGGCCGGGCTGATCGGCATGGACGCCGGGGATGTCCTGTACAAGGGGCTGCCGCTGCACGGGACCGCCCGGGACATCGGCATGGTGTTCCAATCCTTCGCGCTGTTCCCCTGGCTCACGGTGCAGAAGAACGTGGAATTGGGACTGGAGGCGCGCGGCATGCCGCCCGAGGAAAGGGCCAACCGGGCCAAGGCCGCCATCGAGCTGATCGGCCTGTCCGGCTTCGAGGGGGCGCTGCCCCGCGAACTCTCCGGCGGCATGCGGCAGACGGAGGGCATCGCCCGCGCCCTGGTGCTGGAGCCCGAGGTCCTGCTGATGGACGAGGCCTTTTCGGCCCTGGACGTGCTCACCGGCGAACGCCTGCGCGACGACATCCTGGACCTGTGGGAATCCGGCCGGATGCCCACCAAGGCGATGCTGGTCGTCTCCCACAACATCGAGGAGGCGGTGATGATGGCCGACCGCGTGCTGATCTTCGCCAGCGACCCCGGACGCATACGCTCCCAGCTGCACATCAACCTGCCCCGCCCACGGGACGTGGACAGCGAGGAGGTCCGGGCCCTCATCGACGAGGTCTACCCCCTGATCACGGCGGGCGAATTGCGTCGACCGGGGCGGATGAGCGAAAAGGAGGTCAAGCTCAAAGTGGGCGACCGTCTGCCGGAGGCGGACGTGGCGCGCATGGAGGGGCTGCTGGAACGGCTGGCCGCAGAGCCTTTCCGCGGGCGGGCGGACCTGCCCCACCTGGCCACTGCGGCGGAACTCACCGACGACGAGCTGTTGAACGTCACCACGGCCCTGGCCCTGCTGGGCTTTGTTCAGGTCATCCGGGGAGACATCCTCGTCACCGCCCTGGGCGAACGCTATGTGGCGGGGAACAAGACCCTGCGGCAGGAGCTCTTCGGGCAGCAGATCCTCACCCACATCCCCCTGGTGTCATACATCCGCCACGGCCTGGAACAGGACCCCTCGGGCGATCTGCACGAAAACCTGTTCCTCAGGCTGCTGCACTTCACCATGAACGAGGCCGAGGCCCAGCGCGTCCTGCGGGTGGCCATCGAGTGGGGACGCTACGGCGAGGTGCTGGAATACGACTACAACACGGGGGTGATCCGCCTGCCGCAAAGCGAGACGGTGGAGGCCGAGTAGGCGGCGCCCCGACCCCGGGATCGGGGACGGCGTGAACGCGCCATGCGCTGCCGTGCCTACGCGTGAGCGCGCCCGAGTCGGCAGCCACCGCTTTACCCGGCAGAGACTTTGAGTCCTTCGGATTGAAGACACGATCCGCCACAAATCGGGACGCCCCCACGATCCCGTCCGCGCGTTGCTATTGCGGACCAGGCCCAACGCGGAAGATGATGGGGTGACTTCGATATCCAGGAGGAAATATGGACAGCTTCAACGGTGACGCGGCCGGTGCCGGGGAGGGAAAACCATCGGCATCCGGCACCTCGTCGCCCATTCCCGACGGCAATTGGGACGTACAGGTGGCTATCATCGGTGGCGGCCCCGGCGGCGAGGACTGCGCCCGCGACCTGGCCGATCACGGCGTCAAGGTGGTCATGATCAACAATGCGCCCTATCCGGGCGGCGAATGCCTGTGGCGCGGCTGCATCCCCTCCAAGGCCTGGCGCCATACCGCCGACCTGATCCGGAACCGGGCCCACGACGCCCTCAAGGGGGTGCTGGGCACGGCCAATCCCATCCTGGACTGGAACACCATGGAGGTGCACCGGCGCGACGTCCAGGAAACGCGCGGAGACCTGGCACTCAAGGCCGACCTGGGCATGAGGATAGAGGTGATCCCCGGCTACGCCTCCTTCAAGGACGCCCACAGCCTCAATATCAAGACCGCGGACGGCGACACCAGGACCCTCAGCTTCGGCGCCGCAATAATCGCCACCGGCGCGCCGCCCTACGTCCCGCCCATCCCCGGCGCCCGGGAAGGCCTCACGGGCGGCGGCGTGCTCACCTCCGACAGCCTCTGGAACCTGCCCCAGCCGCCCAGCAAGCTGGGCATCATCGGCGGCGGCGTGATCGGCGTGGAGATGGCCCAGATCTGGCTCGACTTCGGCGCCGACATCCTGATGCTCGAGGCCAAAGACCGCGTGCTGGCCGAGGTGGAGGAGGAGATCGCCCGGACGCTGACCGCCATCCTGGAGAAGGAGACCAAGGTGGTCACCGGTGCCAACATCACCGAGATTACCGGCGAGCCGGGCAACATGATGATCAAGTACATCGACGCCCAGGGCTCCCGCCGCCATTACCTGTGCGATTACGTGCTCGTGGCCACCGGCAAGCGGCCGAACACCTCCGGCCTGGGCCTGGAGGCGGCGGGGGTGGAGCTGGACGGCGCGGCCATCCGGATCGACGCCGCCTGCCGCACCAGCGTGCCCCACATCTACGCCGTGGGCGACGTCGTCGGCGGCTACCTGCTGGCCCATACCGCAGCCGCCCAGGGGCGCGTCGCCGCCAGCAATCTGCTGGGCCACCCGCGCGCTTACGATCCGGACCTGGACTGCGGCATCATCTTCTCTCATCCCCAGGCTGGCTTCGTGGGCCTGTCTCTGGCTCAGGCCAAGGCCAGGGGCATCGATGCCACGGAGGCCAGGATGCCGCTGGCCATCGACGCCAAGGCCATGATCACGCTGAATGTCCAGGGCATGATCAAGCTGGTGGTCGACAAGTCGACCCATAGAATCATCGGCGCCCACTTCCTGGCAGACCACACCGACACCCTGATCGGCGCGGCCGTGATGATGGTCTCGGGGGGCATGACCCTGACCCAGGTGGCCCAGTCCATCTTTCCCCATCCGACCCAGACCGAACTGTACGGGGAACTCGCGCGCAGGCTGCTGGCCAGGCTCAGACGCACGACCAGGCGGTAGCGGGGCCGGGCGCGGTGCAGCCCGTCGCCGCCCTTGAGGCACAATCTCCCACGTGATCCGATTCCAGCAAGTCAGCCTGGCCCGGGGTACCAAGCCCCTGTTCGATGCCGCCGACCTCGCCCTGAACCCCGGCGAGAAGGTGGGGCTCATCGGCGCCAACGGCACCGGCAAGTCCAGCCTGTTCACCCTGCTGCGGGGCGAGCTGCACCCCGACGGCGGAGAGGTGGACCTGCCCCGCGGCTGGCGCATCGCCCATGTGGCCCAGGAG
>JBJKSP010000142.1:0-4629 GCA_046703865.1 Thiobacillaceae bacterium | reverse complement strand
GTCGACGGCGTGGGCGCGGTGGGCGTGCGCGGCGCCACGTATGCGCTGCTGTCGCGCGGCCAGCAGTCCATCGGCGCCTTCATCGTCGGCGTCCAGCCCGAGGCGGAGTCGAAGTTCTCAAGCATCGCCCGTTCGGTGCGTACAGGGCATTACCTCAGCCCCGGCAATTCGGCGGAGGTGGTCATCGGCCGGGCGTTGGCGCGCAACCTGGGCGTGGGGGCCGGCGACCGGGTCACGCTGCTGGGCATGGCGCGCGGCGGCTCGGTGGCGGCCGACGTGCTTACCGTGGGCGGCATCTTCGAAAGCGGCGTCAACGCGTTGGACCGGCAGTTGGCCGAACTGCCATTGGCCCGCTTCCAGGCGGACTTCGCCCTGGACGGCCTGGCAAACATGCTTGTCGTCTCCGGACGCGGGCTTGCGCAGGTGCAGGCCGCGCTGCCCGCCATCCGCAAGCTGGCCGTACCGCGCGGTCTCGCCGTGCGTTCCTGGAGCGAGCTGGAGCCCGGACTGGAGGCCGCCATCCGACTCGACGCCAGCACCTCCATGTTGTGGTACGTCTCGCTGATGGTGGTGGTCGTCGTGTTGCTGCTCAACACCCTGCTCATGTCCGTGCTGGAACGCACCCGTGAATTCGGCGTGCTGCTGGCGCTGGGTATGCGCGACGGTGCCATCGGGCGCATGGTGTGGCTGGAACTGCTCCTGCTCATCGGAATCGGCCTGGGGGCGGGCATGGCGCTGGGCGGCGGGCTGGCGGCCTGGTGCGGCTTGCACGGCCTGGCGTTGCCTGGCGCCGAAGGCGTGTTCGCGCAATGGGGCCTGCCGAGCCGGATGTACCCGCAGCTCAGCGCCTTCAGCCTGCTTACCGGCCCGGCGGCCATTGCCCTGGCCACGTCGCTTGCCGGGGTGTTCCCTTATTTGCGCATCTGCCGCCTGCGTCCCGTGTCGCCGATGAGGGCGGTGTGATGGCGACCTTCGGACTGCTGCTCGAACTGGCCTGGCGCAACCTGTGGCGCAATTGGCGGCGCACGCTGATCCTCCTGCTGGCGGTGGGCGTCGGGGTGTGGTCGCTGACCAGCTCTTCCGCCCTGATGCAGGCCTGGTCGGCCAGCAGCCTGAACGCCCGCCTGAGCAAGATGACCGGTGAGGGCCAGCTCCACGCCGCCGGCAATCGCGACGATCCCGGCGTCACCGATCGCATGCCCAGGCCGACCTGGCGGCTGCTGCACCTACTCGATAGTGCAGAGGTTGCCCACTGGGCGCCGCGGGTGCGCGTCCCCGCCGTGATCCAGAGCGAGTACGAGACCTACCCCGTCACCCTGACCGGGATCGTGCCGGCACGCGAGCGGGGCCTCTCGTTCATCGCGGAAACCATCGGCCAGGGGGGCTACCTGAAGGGCGCCGACGACAGCGGCCTGCTGCTCGGGCGCAAGCTGGCGGCGCGGCTGCACACCGCCCTCGGGCGCCGGGTGGTGCTGATGAGCCAGGGCGCGGACGGCACGCTGGCCGAGCGCGGCTTCCGGGTGGTGGGCATCTTCGCCTCGAATCCGGACAATGAGACGGGCCTGGTGTTTACCGGGCTGGCGACCAGCCAGGCGATGCTCGGTCTGAAGGGCGGCGCGAACGGCGAGATCACCGGCGTCAGCTTCGACCTGCACGACATGGCCGGCCTGAGCGGGTTCATCCACGACCTGCGTGCTGCGGCGCCTCAGCTCGACATCCAGCCCTGGTCCGTGCTCCTGCCGCTGGTCAGCGCCATCACCCAGCTCTCGGACAGCTTCGTCTGGATCTGGCTAGCCATCATGTTCGCGCTGCTCGCCTTCGGCATCGTCAACACCCTGCTCATGTCCCTGTTCGAGCGCACCCGCGAGTTCGGGCTGCTGCAGGCCCTGGGCCTGAAGCCGCGGCTCATCTTCCTGCAGGTGACGCTGGAGAGCGTGCTGCTGGTCGGCCTGGGCGTGTTCATCGGGCTGCTGGCGGGGGCGGGGACCATCTACGCCTTCCACGACGGGCTGGATCTCGGTTTCCTGGCCGTGGGTGCGCAGTGGCTGGGCGCGGGGCAGGTGCTGTATCCGCGCTTCGTGGCCGGCGAGTTCTTCGGCACCGGCCTGCTGATCTGGGTGCTGGGCGTGGGCGCCAGCCTGTGGCCGGCGTGGCGCGCCGTGCGCAAGACGCCCATCGATGCGATCAACCGGACGACCTGAGCGAAAGAGGACAGGCAACATGACCCCTATCGTCCAATGCGACAACCTCAGCCGGCGCTACGGCACAGAGGACAACAGCGTCTACGCCGTGAACGCGGTGAGCCTGGCGATTTCCGCCGGCGAGTTCCTCAGCCTGTCGGGCCCCTCCGGATCGGGCAAGACCACGCTGCTGAACCTGCTTAGCGGCCTGGACACGCCCACTGACGGGCAGGTCACGCTGGCCGGCCAGCGGCTCGACGCGCTGGACCGCAACGCGCTGGCGGATCTGCGCCTGCGGCGCATCGGTTTCGTGTTCCAGGCCTACAACCTCATTCCCGTCCTGTCGGCGCGGGAGAACGTCGAGTTCATCATGCAGCTCCAGGGCGTGCCAGCGACGATGCGGCGCAAGCAGGCCGAAGACATGCTGGAGGAGGTCGGCCTGGACGGTTTCGAAGAGCGCCGTCCCGGCCAGCTTTCCGGCGGGCAGCAACAGCGCGTGGCCATCGCCCGCGCCATGGCGTCCGCGCCAGCCATCGTGTTCGCGGACGAACCCAGCGCCAACCTGGACTCCGCCGCGACGGACGGTCTGCTGGCCCTGATGCGCCAGCTCAACGAAAGCCGCGGCATGACCTTCTGCATCGCCAGCCACGACCCGCGCGTCATCGACTACACCCGGCGCCGGGTACGCATGCGCGACGGCCGGATCGAGGCGGACGAACGTCTGTGAGCGGTCTGCGCCGGCGCCTGTTCGCTGGATTGCTCGGCGCCCTGTTGGTGCCGGGCCTGGCGCATGCCGCTGCGGGCAGCACGTTCAAGGGCGAACTCAAGTTCCGGAGCCTGTACGTGGACGTGCCGTCCGACAGCCTCACCCGGGCCTTGGGCGTCGGCAGCCATTGGGACAATGCGCTGAACCTGCGCCTCATGGGCGACGGGCAGCCCGGATCGGGCTGGAGTTGGGACGCCGCCTGGGTGCTCGACCTGCGCCGGGGCGAGGGCGTCAGGCTGGATCGCCGTTTATACGGATACGATCCGGCCTTGTATGCGCCGGTCGAACGGCGCAACTGGTGGGACCTGCAGCACAGCTTCACGGATAAGGGCGAGCACTATGCCGCGCAGTATGTCGATCGCCTCAGCCTCGCCTACACAGGCGTAAACGCCGTGCTCAGGTTGGGCCGCCAGGCGCTGACCTGGGGCGGCGGGCTGGTGTTCCACCCCATGGACCTGTTCAACCCCTTTCCGCCCAACGCCACCGACACCGAGTACAAACCCGGTGCCGACATGCTCTACGGGCAATGGCTGTTCGACAGCGGGGCGGATATCCAGGGCGTCGTCGCACCGCGCCGCGACCCGCTGACGCGCCACGTCGAGGCAGACCAAAGCGCGGCCGGCCTCAAGTGGCACGGCTTCTTCGGCACCGAGCAGCAGAACGGCTACGAACTCATGCTCGCCCGCGACTATGGCTCGGACGTCTTGGGCCTGGCACTGAACGGCGCCCTGGACGGCGCCACCTGGACCGCCCAGGCGGTGCCGACACGCTTGCCGGGCGGATCGCTGCATACGTCGTGGCTGGCCAACGTCCAATACGCATGGACGTGTTTCTCCAGGAACTGCAGCGGCTACGCCGAATACTTCCGCAACGGCTTCGGCGTCGGCGGTACGGACAACACATTCGCCGATCTGCCCATGCCGCTGACCGAGCGGCTTGCCCGCGGCGAGTCGTTCACCGTGTCGCGTGATTACCTGGCGCTGGGGCTGACGGTGGAATGGGCGCCGTTGCTGAACGTCAAGCCGCTACTGATCACCAACCGCGACGACGGCAGCACAATGCTGGTCGTGCAGGTGGTGTACAGCCTCGGCGACAACGCTGATCTCACCCTGGCCGCGCAATCGGGCCTGGGCCCGCACGGCACCGAGTACGGAGGGCTGGAAACGGCACCCGGTTCGCGAGTCTACGCGAGCCCGGACCGGTATCTGTACGCCCGCGTCGCTTGGTATTTTTGACGAGGTGAGGGCCACCACCTGGGCGACGAAGCCGGCCGGCAGTCCACCCTTTTCGGAGATGTGCGGGGTGAACATGCCCTTGAGCTGACCGTCATCGGCCGGCCAACGCCTTGGGATCAGGCATCGATTTCCTCGGGAAGCGCGATAAACTCATCACCGTGATGTCGTGTCCCAGACACGCATCAGGTTAAGGGGGCAATGAAGGAAACATATGGACTTATGGACGCTTGGTCTGCTGATCGCCTTGGTGGTGGGCCTGGTGATATTTTTCAACCGGGTGATCTTGAGGGCGGTACCGCTGTACGCGGACAAAGAAGAGACGCTTGCCTCCTGGCACGATATCAATGCAGGAGGCACTTTCGCCAAGGGTATCGTCAAAGGGCCATTCCACCAGCCCTACTTGAAGCTTATCGTCAGACGCAGTGGGGGAAGTCGTGTCTAAACCCAG
>JBJKSP010000141.1:0-3365 GCA_046703865.1 Thiobacillaceae bacterium | reverse complement strand
CCCTTGACCGCATCCACGAACTCGAACCCGGTACCCCGCTCCAGGGGTTCGATGCGCAGGAAGACCTCGCCGAACTGACCGGCCCCGCCCGTTTGTTTCTTGTGCCGGTGATGACCCTCGGCAGGTTGGGTGATGGTTTCGCGGTAGGGGATGGTGGGCGGGTGGGTGTCCACGTCCAGCTTGAACTGTTCCCGCATCTTTTCCAGCACCCGTTTGAGGTGCAGCTCCCCCAGGCCGCGGATCACGGCCTCGTGGGTAGCGGGATCGTGTTCCACATGGAGCCCCGGGTCTTCGGCGATCAGTTTGTGCAGCACCTCGGAGAGCTTCTGGGCATCCGACTGCTTCTTGGGCCGGATGGCCAGGCCGAACACGGCATGGGGAAAATTCAGGGGCTTCATGTGGATGTGGTCGTCCTCCGGGGCGTCGTGGAGTACGGAATCGAAGCTGACGTCGTCCACCTTGGTCACACAGCAGATGTCGCCGGGTACGCAGGCGTCCGCCGGGACCAGCTGTTTGCCCTGCAGGCGATACAGGTGGCTGACCTTGAACGGCTTGCGCAACTCCCCGATGTAGAGCTGGGTGTCGGGCGTCACCGTCCCCTGGTGGACCCGGAATACCGCAAGTTTGCCAGCGTAGGGATCGATTTCGACCTTGAATACATGGGCGAGGGCGTGTTTCCCGGGATCGGGTTCAGCCTGCAGGGGGCGCGCCTCCTCACCTTCGCCCTTGAGGAATAGGGGAGGATTGCCTTCGGTGGGGTTGGGCAGGAGGCGCACCATGATGTCCAGCAATTCCGGCACGCCGGCCCCGCTTTCGGCCGAGACGAAACATACCGGCACCAGATGGTTCTCGCGCAGGGCCTGCTCGAATGGGGCATGCAGCTGTTCCGGCGCGACCTCGCCCTGTTCGAGATAGAGGGACATGAGGTCCTCGTCCACTTCCACCACCTGGTCCACCAGGGCCTGATGGGCGTCCGCAACGGACATGAAATCGGATTCGCCACTGGGTTGGAAGAAGCAGTCCACCACACGCTTGCCGCCGTCCGCGGGGAGATTGATGGGCAGGCATTCCCGGCCGAAGGCGGCCTGCACCTCGGCGAGCAGTCCGGGCAGATCCGGGCTTCCGCTGTCGAGCTTGTTGATGATGATCATGCGGCAGAGCTTGCGCGTCTGGGCCCAGTGCATCATCCGGCTCGTGGTCAGATCGATGCCCTTTTGCGCATCGATCACCACGGCCACGGTCTCGACGGCATCCAGGGCGCACATGGCTTGGCCCATGAAATCCGGATACCCCGGTGTGTCGAGCAGGTGGATGAGCGTGTCCCGATGCTGGAGGTGGGAGGCCGCCAGCTTGATCGAGTGCTGATGTTCCTTTTCCAGGGGGTCGTAATCGCACACCGTAGTACCCTTATCGATCCTGCCCGGGGCGGTGACGGCGCCACTTTGGGCGAGCAGTGCTTCGATCAGGGTGGTTTTACCTGCACCGCCATGCCCGACGACGGCAACGGTACGGATATCAGCTGTGCTGAGGGTGGTCATGACAGACTCCAAAACGGGATGGGTATAACCGTGGTCAAACGGTCTCGGTCAGGAAGTAATCTTGATCAAAAAAATTTGGCGAGGTTGCATCCGGGTTTGATCCGGTAATGCCATCGTAATTATTCCTCGTCCCGCCCCGTGAGTCCATGCAGGAGGATGGAGATGCCCTCAACCCATATCCTGGACCAGGGCACCGCGTTCTGTAATCAGATCCCAAACGGAAGGGGCGACGCGCTTGATGCTGGGCAGGGCTTCATCCACCGTACCCAGGCAGGGAATGCGCAGGCCATGGTAGTCCACACTGGGTCCGATGGGGTTGAAGATCACGCCGAAACGGCCGATCAAGCGATGCAGGGCCGGTTCCATGACCGCATAGCAATGCGTGACCTGATGGGTATGCACCATACGCATGACCGCGGCGAAAAGACCCAGGGACAGGTGAGGCAGGATGCGGCGTTCATCCTCTTCGAAATACATGTCTATGTTTTCCGACACACCCGCCAAGGTTCCGGCTTCACCGACACGCCGTTTGAAGGCCTTGGACACCGCGAAACGTGATATCTCAGCCAGTCTGCGTCTGATCCGCGGGTCACTGATCCCAGCGCCTTCGAAAAATTCGCAGTGGTGTTCGATAGGGTAATCCGCCTCGGGCGCCTCAGGATCCGACAGAATCAACCGGGCCGTAGCCGCGAACAGGCCGGAGCGGCGATGCCGGATCAGATAATGATCCGAACGCGGGTCATAGGCATCACGCTCCTTGCCATCGAAACAGTCCTCGGCTCGCTCAAAGCCGGTTTCCAAGACATAGACCTGATAGCGCAACGCATAGACATGCTCACGCATCTCATCGGTGTTGGCATGGACCAGTTCGAAATACTGGCTGAATGCGGCGATGAGGTCGGACGTCATGAGCTTCCTGACCAAGCGGAAATAACAGGGTAAACGCTTACTGTTGCTCCGTAAATCTTAGACCGCTTCGTTATTTTACATAATATACATTGTGCGTTTTAATCGGGCCTGGCAGATTATAGCTGGTGTGACTAGCACATCGGTCGGCAAACCTGCACCAGTACTTGAAATCGCGCGGCGTTGACCTTACATCAGTGCGCGCTGATGGATCGGCGTCAACTCTGTGGCGAGCCGCTGAGCGCCAGCCGCCCTCAACTCTTTGCTTGCAGCCTATGTGGGTTTGACTACAGACGTATACCGCCCGTGCTGATCTCGACTGAGGTCGCAAGGTTCGCCGAGAAGGTGCTGCGCTTGCATGAACTTGACCTTGTGGGCCCATCCGGCAAGATACGTCTCTCGCCCATCGAGCCATACCGGCCACTGGAGATGATGGCTGCCAACGATTTTCCGCGCTGACGGATGTGCAGAACGAGGAGGCACGACTTGTCATTGAGCGCGTTGCCGCTCAGCTCCCGCGCTCGGGCGAATTGGTGCCCAATGTCGCCAAGTTCAACCTTCGGACCCGCAGGCTCTCGCTGCTTGCCTATCCCGATTTCTTCGACTCCCCATTCCCCGAACTTGCTGCAGCATGGGCATACCATCCAGGAGCCGTCTCGCCCTCTTCCTTCTGGCGGTACGACGACTCCCTGAATCCACCGGTCCTTCACCGCAAGGAGCTGCTGCTTTCCGGCTCCCATCCTGATCACGCGCGCTGGGTGGAAACGACCAAGACCGCCGAAAGTCTAGGTCTCTTTGACTATGTCGCAACGAAGCGTGTCGAAGACGGCCTCAATCGAGCGCCGGTCGGCTTCCCTCAGGGCATCCTCGGCCCGTTTGCGCTCGGTGATGTCCAGAAGCATCATATGAAATTATGTAACG
>JBJKSP010000140.1:0-6609 GCA_046703865.1 Thiobacillaceae bacterium | reverse complement strand
GCCTGCTCAAGGCGGACACGCCGCTGCCCGGCGTCGGCATGTTCGACCTGGCCTGGGTGGGCCTGCCCACCCTGGTTGCGGTCCTGCTGTACATGATCGGGCCGGGCCGCGGGCTGCTGCCCGAGCGGCGCTCGATCATCAGCCGTTTGTCGGATGCCCGGGAATACACCGTGGAGATGCTGGTGGAGCCGGGCAGCCCCCTGGACGGCAAGACCATCGAGGACGCCGGCCTGCGCCAGCTGCCGGGCATGTATCTGGTGGAGCTGGACCGGGGCGGCATGCTCATGCCCGCCGTGTCTCCGGAGGCCCGGCTCATGGGCGGCGACCGGCTGGTCTTCGCCGGGGTGGTGGAGTCGGTGGTGGACCTGCAGAAGATCCGGGGGCTCAAGCCCGCCACGGACCAGGTGTTCAAGCTCGATTCGCCCCGGCACCAGCGTTGCCTGGTGGAGGCGGTGGTCTCCGAGAGCTTTCCCCTGCTGGGCAAGAGCATCCGCGAGGGACGTTTCCGCACCCTGTACCAGGCGGCCATCATCGCCGTGGCCCGCAATGGCCAGCGCATCCCGCGCAAGGTGGGCGACATCGTGCCCCGGCCGGGGGACACCCTGCTCATGGAGGCCCATCCGTCTTTCCTGGAGCGCTACCGCAACGCCCGGGATTTCCTCCTCGTCAGCCGTCTGGACAACTCCTCCCCGCCGCGCCACGAGAGGGCCTGGATCGCGGTGGCCATCATGGCCCTGATGGTGGCCCTGGTCACCGTGGGCTGGCTCAGCATGCTGCAGTCGGCCCTGCTGGCGGCGGGCCTGATGCTGATCACCCGCTGCACCTCGGCCTCCATGGCCCGCCGTTCAGTGGACTGGCAGGTGCTGCTGGTGATCGCCGCCTCCTTCGGCATCGGCGCCGCCATGGAGCAGTCCGGTGCCGCCCACACCCTGGCCGGCTCCCTGGTGGGCCTGGCCCGGGGCAATCCCTGGGCCAGCCTGGCCATCGTCTACGCCGTCACCGCCGGCTTCACCAACCTCATCACCAACAACGCGGCGGCGGTGCTCATGTTCCCCGTCGCCCAGGCCGCCGCCGGGGACCTGGGGGTGAGCGTGATGCCCTTCGCCATCGCCATCATGATGGCCGCCTCCGCCAGCTTCGCCACCCCCATCGGCTACCAGACCAACCTGATGGTCCAGGGGCCGGGGGGCTACAGCTTCGCCGACTACGTGCGCGTGGGCCTGCCCCTGACCCTGATCACCGGGGCCCTGACCGTGGCCATCGCCCCCCTGGCGTGGCCGTTCTGAATGAACAAGCGGCGGGCGGTACGCCGCCCCGGTGGTTCGTCTACATCCTGCGTTGCGCCGACGGTACCCTCTACACCGGCATCACCACCGATCCGGTGCGGCGGGTGCACGAGCACAATGCCGGCACCGCGCTGGGGGCACGCTACACCCGCAGTCGTCGCCCCGTGGAGTTGGTTTATGTAGAGGAGGCGCCGGACCGGGCCTCGGCGGCCCGGCGGGAGGTGCGGATCAAGCGCCTGGGCCGGCAGGGCAAGCTGTCCCTGGCGGGCCGGCTAGAATGAAGCCATGGACATAACGATGACGAAACGCTTGGCGACGGTGGGATTGGGTCTGTGGCTGGCCGTGGCCCCGTCGACCGTCCTGGCCTCGGGGGGCAGCGGCGCCGACGAGGGTGTGACCGGCGATCAGGGCACCGACATGGTGCTGGACCTGGTGGTTGCGCGACCCCTGGGACTGGCCACCACGATCCTGGGCTCCGCGGCCTTCGTGTTGTCCCTGCCGTTCACGGTGCCCAGCGGCAGCGTGGGTGCCGCGGCCTGCATGCTGGTGAAGCGCCCCGCCACCTACACCTTCGACCGCCCCCTGGGGGAATTCGACGACTGCAGGGCCGATTGCGCGCCCTGCGACAGGCGGGACCGGGGGCAGCCGTAAGACAGCCGGCGGCGAGGCCGCGGGGCGCTAGGCGTCCATAGGCCCCGGTTCCCCAACCACTTAAACTCCCGCCCATGACCCTGTTCCAGACCGTCGCCGCCATCCTGTCCCTGGCCGCCCTGGCCCACTACCTGAACCATCGCTACGTGCGCCTGCCCGCCACCATGGGGCTTATGGTCATCGGGCTGATGCTGTCCCTGGGCTTCGTGCTGCTGGGCAAGACGGGGGTCATCGAGGTGAACCATGCGGCGCGCTTCGTGCGGGAGATCGACTTCACCGAGACCCTCCTGCACGGCATGCTGGCCTTCCTGCTGTTCGCCGGGGCGCTGCACGTGGACCTGTCGGACCTGAGCAGCGAAAAGGGCGTGATCGCGGTGCTGTCCACGGTAGGGGTGGTGCTGGCCACCTTCTTCACAGGCGGCCTGTTCTGGGCCGGCGCCCAACTGCTGGGGCACGGGCTGCCCTTCATCTATGCCCTGCTGTTCGGGGCGCTCATCTCCCCCACCGACCCCATCGCCGTGCTGGGCATCCTCAAGCAGGCGGGCGCGCCCAAGAGCCTGGAGATCAAGATCACCGGGGAGTCCCTGTTCAACGACGGCATCGGGGTGGTGGTCTTTCTCACCCTGCTGGACATCGCGGTGAGCGGCTCGGCCCCCGAGCCGAAGGGGGTGGCGCTGTTCCTCCTGGAGGAGGCGGTGGGCGGTGCCGCCCTGGGGCTCCTGCTGGGCTGGCTGGTGTACCGGCTGCTGCGCTCGGTGGACGCCTACGAGGTGGAGGTGCTCATGACCCTGGCCCTGGCCGCCGGCGGCTACACCCTGGCCGAGGCGGTGCACGTGTCCGCCCCCATCGCCACGGTGGTGGCCGGCCTGGTCATCGGCAACCACGGCCGGGCCTTCGCCATGTCGGACAAGACCCGGGAGCACCTGGATACGTTCTGGGAGCTGGTGGACGAGATCCTCAACGCGGTGCTGTTCGTGCTCATGGGCCTGGAGGTCATCGCCCTGACCCCGGCCTGGAACACCCTCCCCATCGGCCTCATGGCCATCGCGGTGGTGCTGCTGGCCCGGCTGGCGAGCGTGGGCCTGCCCCTGGGGCTGATGCGCCTGAGGCGCAGCTTCAGCCGGGGCTCGGTGCGCATCCTGACCTGGGGCGGGCTGCGCGGCGGCATCTCCATCGCCCTGGCCCTGTCCCTGCCGGACTCGCCCGAGCGGGACCTGATCCTCACCGTCACCTACATCGTGGTGGTGTTCTCGGTGCTGGTGCAGGGCCTCACCCTGGGTCCCCTGATCCGGCGCCTGAACGCCCCGGCCGGAGGGGCGTCCAATCCGCAATAGCAGACGGCGGGGAATGCCCGCCGCCGTAACGGGAGCGCGACCATGACCGAACCCATCCTGTGGTACTTCGCCGACCCCATGTGCTCCTGGTGCTGGGGCTTTTCCCCCGTCATTCAGGCCCTGCGCGAGGCCTATCGCGAGCGCATGAAGATCGCCCTGGTCCTGGGCGGCCTGCGTCCGGGCACCACCGAGCCCATGTCGGCCCAGTCCCGGGCCGAGATCCTGCACCACTGGCAGGCGGTGCACGAGCGCACGGGCCAGCCTTTCCACTTCGACGACGCCCTGCCGGAGGGCTTCGTGTACGACACCGAGCCGCCCGCCCGGGCCGTGGTGGCGGTGGGCAGCCTGGTGCCGGAGGCCACCTTCCCCATGTTCACGGCGGTCCAGTCGGCCTTCTACGCCCAGGGCCGGGACGTCACCCGGCCCGACGTGCTGGCGGACCTGGCGCAGGAGCAGGGGGTGGAGCCGGTACGCTTTCTGGAGGCCTTCGGGTCCGAAGCGGCGGAGCAGCGCACCCGGGCCCATTTCGGCCAGGCCCGCCAGTGGGGGATACGGGGTTTCCCCACGGCCGTCCTGCAGAACGCGGCGGGGTATGTGCTGCTGGCCAACGGCTGGCGGCCCCTGGACGAGCTGAGGCCGGAGATCGAGAATTGGCTGGCCGGGTCCTAGGGGTCCTGGCGCGACAGGGGTTCTACAGGTGGGAGGGATGGACATGCGCAACTGTCTGTCGGCGGGGGTGGTCTTGATGCGCGTGATGGTCGGCGAGGCCGGGGCGTCGGACTGGCTGGAGCTGCCGGAGCCCCGGACCGAGGGCGGCATGCCGCTGATGCAGGCGCTGAAGGCGCGGCACTCCACCCGGGAGTTCAGCGACCGGCCGCTGCCGGCCCAGGTGCTATCGGACCTGCTCTGGGCGGCCGACGGCGTGAGCCGTCCGGACGGCAAGCGCACCGCACCCTCGGCCCGGGACTGGCGGGAGATCGAGGTCTACGTTTTCACCGCCAACGGGGTGTTCGTCTATGAGGCCAAGGCCCATGCCCTGCACCAGGTTTCACAACGGGACCTCAGGGCGCTGACGGGCCTGCAGGACTTCCCCGCCGTGGCGCCGGTAAACCTGGTCTACGTGGCCGACACGCGCTGCATGACCGACGCCGACGAGGCGCAGAAGGCCTTCTACGCCGCCACCGACACCGGCTTCATCGCCCAGAACGTGTATCTCTACTGCGCCTCTGCGGGACTCGCCTGCGTGGTGCGCGGCTCGGTGGACCGGGAGGCCCTGGCCGCCGCCCTGGGCCTGAAGCCCGAGCAGCGCATCACCCTGGCCCAGACCGTGGGCTATCCCAAGTGAGGGTCTACTCGACCAGCCCCTCCGCCCGCATGGCCTCCTGAACTGCCGGACGGACGCCGATCCGGGCCGTGTAGTCGCGGAACACGGGCCAGGCAGCCAGGTCCACCTTGACCCAGCCGCACCAGCCAAGGGCGGTGTACAGATAGGCGTCGGCGACGGTGTAGCGCTCGCCCATGAGGTAGGACCGGCCTTGGAGCTGGCCGGCCAGCCAGCCGGCGCGGCGTCCGAACCGGTCGATCTGGGCCTCGCGCCATTCCGGCGTCATCTTCGGGTTGAACAGGGCGCCCAGGGCCGGGTGGAGTTCGCTGGCGACGAAGTTCAGCCACTCCATGAGGCGGTAGCGTTCCATGGTGCCGGCAGGGGGTGCCAGGCCGGCCTCGGGCCTGTGGTCGGCCAGGTACTGCAGGATCACGGCGTCCTCGGTGAGCACCTGGCCGTCGTCCAGCCTCAGGGCGGGCACATAGCCCTTGCCGTTGACCTGCATGTAGTCCTCGCCGGAGGCGGTCGTCTTGGCGGCCAGGTCCACCCGGTCGAGTTCGAAGGCGTAGCCGGCCTCCCGCAGCACGATGTGCACGGCCATGGAACTGGCGCCGGGGTAGTAGTAGAGCTTCATGCAGCACTCCTCTCAAGTGTGTGGCGGCTTAGGGTAGCTTCCTCCGGACGCCGGTGGAATGCCCGCCGGATCAATTCCGCGGGGCCGGGTTGCCTGGTCAGGGTGCAGGTCATGGTCATGCACGCTCGGAATAGTGGGCCTGCCCGGGCATCCCCTGGCCGATCATGGCCGTTCACTTCAAGATGTAGCAAAAGCTTAAAGGGACGATCACACAGCCCCAGTACCGTTGCGCCTCCGGACCTACCCGATCAAGGAGAAGCAATCATGAAGCTGAAGAAGTCCCATCTTTCCGTTCTCGCGGCACTGAGTTCCGTCGCGCTGTGCGGTACGGCGTCGGCCCACTGGGCATGGGCGTCGAAACCGGATGACAACAGCGCGACCCCCATCCAGCACGTGGTCGTGATCTTTCAGGAGAACGTTTCCTTCGACCACTATTTCGCCACTTACCCCAACGCGAAGAACCCCGATGGGGAGCCCCGTTTCGTGGCCCGCAAGGGAACCCCGACGGTGAACGGCCTCAACGAGACCTTGCTGAACCATAACCCCAACAGCGCCAACCCCGAGCGCCTGGGACGCGACGAGGCCCTGACCTGCGACCAGGACCATGGTTACGGTGCCGAGCAGCGCGCCTTCAACGGCGGCCTGATGGACAAGTTCGTGGAATACACAGACAAGGAAAACTGCGGTGCGCCCGAGATCAGCAAGCCGAACCTGGTGATGGACTACTACGACGGCAACACGGTGACGGCCCTGTGGAACTATGCCCAGCACTACGCCATGAGCGACAACTCCTACAACACCACCTTCGGCCCCTCCACCCCCGGGGCGCTGAACCTGGTGTCCGGCCAGACCTATGGTGCGATCTCCACCGGCGCTCTCAGCGATACCTACGGCGTGGTGGACCCTGACTCCACCACTCACGTGGGCACGGTGATCAACGACCCGGATCCCACCTATGACGATTGCTCAAATATCAACGGTACCTCTTATCCCACCGTGTCCATGATCGACACCAACAAGAACATCGGCGACCTGCTCAACGCTGCCGGCATCTCCTGGGGCTGGTTCGAGGGCGGCTTCAGGCCCACCGGCTGGGACGCGAACGGCAAAGCGACCTGCGGCGCCCAGCACGCCAACATCGGCGGCGGTTCGTCCTTTGACTACATCCCCCACCACGAGCCCTTCCAGTACTACAAGTCCACGTCCAACCCCCACCACCTGCCGCCCACCTCGGTGGACATGATCGGCAAGCAGGACCAGGCCAACCACCAGTACGACATGAGCGACTTCTGGGATGCCGTGAACGCAGGCAACATGCCCGCGGTGAGCTTCCTGAAGGCGCCCGCTTATCAGGACGGCCACGCCGGCTACTCCGATCCC
>JBJKSP010000139.1:0-4234 GCA_046703865.1 Thiobacillaceae bacterium | reverse complement strand
GCTGGGTCATGCGGTTCTTCAGGGTGCCGGCGCTCAGGCCCTCGGCCTGCCAGCGCCGCACCAGGGACGCCACATGCTTGGCCTTCAGGCTCGATGCCCCCATGTGGCGATAGCCCTGCAGGTGCAGTTGGTCCGCGATCAGGCTCAGGGTACGTTCACGGTCGGCCTGGGTGGCGTAGCCGCCGTCCCGGTTCCGTTGGCACATCTGCTTCAGTTCATAGTTGAGCTGGCGCATGGGGACGCCTTTCCTTTCAGGCCCTTCGACTGCCGTTGGTGTGCTTGCTGTCCGGTAAGTGTTTCTGGCCGTCCGCCTGCTCTTGAGCAGGACGGAGACTGCACTGGCCACGGGGACACCACTCCCGTTTCGTGCCGTTGGTTTGCTGCTTGCCGCCGCGGCACGCGGCATTGGCATCGAGGGCGCTCCCTGCGGGAAGGCGGAGTCCTCGATTCGAGCCGTTGACCCAGGGCTCGGGGGGCGCTGATGGAGCGCGAAAACGACCGTCCGCCGGTCGCGGACCCGGGGACGAAGCGCCTTGCGCGCCTCGGGAGGACGATGGGTCAGTTACCCATCACTTGGGACTGTCACGTGCGCCAGCTACCTCTGACCTCAAGCTGGCTGCGGCAGGGCGCGCGTCGTCACTGGCAGCGCGCCGCCAGTAACGACGCGCAGGGGGTAGGGGGTTGGCGCAGGTCGACCGCTAAGGCGATGCTGGGACAAGGCGATTGAAATCGCGGGGAACCGCGCTCACGGGGAACACGGCAGCAGAGTGAGGGGACACATCAAGGAAAAAAAGACTGAGACTGCATTCTGGGCGTCAGGGCAGGGCGCGCCCGCGGGTGACGTCCACGGCATGAGAGGGGAGGAGACTTGCTGCTAAGAGCATGATCCCAACTGGCGATCCGATGAACTCCGGTCGGCTGTAGTGTGCCACTTGGGGAGCGGCTGGGTTATACCGGGACGCGAGCGAAACGCGACAAATTCGAATCGATGTGAACCCCAGCCTTTGGCTGCATGCGGTTTCAGGGCTGACCGCATGGGGTAGGGCGCTGGCTTCGCCGCATGAGCGGCCAGGGCTGCCAGCCACCTGGGTCGGAATGGGTCCGACACGGATATTCGCTTTTAACTTTAGTTGGATCATCGGATTGGCGTCAAGCCTCTGCGCAAATAGTGAACTGGTGCGGTATTCGGGAGGGTTGCCTGGCCCTCCCGAGTCCGATAAGGGCGTGATCCTGAACTGTTGCAGGGCATACCTGCCGGGGGCCGGTAGTCGCAATACTCAAGAGCCGACCAGAGCATCCTCACCCTCCGCCAAATCAGCGTTGAACCTGTCAGACGATGGAGTTATAGTAATGTAACTACAGTAAAGGGGTTACAATTGCTTCTGTTTACCTGGGACGCGGCCAAGGAGGAAAGCAACCGTCGCAACCATGGCGTCAGCTTCGATGGTCTGCTACACCTGTCCCGGCAAGGTCGGGTCGAAGGGGGCGAGGAGCGCTGGCAAACCCCTCGGCGTGGTGGTCTCCTGGTTGCTCACACCCGGCGGGAAACCTGTGGCGATGAGCACATCCGGATTATTTCCGCGCGACGCGCGACGAAACAGGAAAGTAACATCTATGAAGAAGGTGCCTGAAACCCTGCGCAAGGAACTGGCCGCTCTGGCGGGCAAGCCGGAGGAGGCCATCGACTTCTCCGACCTTCCTCCCACGACCAGCGAGGAATGGCAGGGCGCTGTTCGTGGACGCTTCTACCGCCCGGTCAAGAAGCAGCTGACCGTGCGAATTGATGCCGACGTGATCGAATGGCTGAAAAGCCAGGGAGAGGGCTATCAAAGCCGCCTGAATGCGATCTTGCGGGCAGCAATGCTTGGCAATAGTCACAAGTAGGGGCCTCACTCTCCTGATGAAATCATGGTTATCACAACTGAATTTTACGAAGCGGAAGCCCACATGGGCTCTCTACTGGTTTTGCTGCATTGCAGTATTCAAGTGTTGATGTGGCGCAGAACAGGGGGCACTTTGTCCGAAAGAGGGTAACTTTCGGGGTAACTATGAATCAGTGCGTAGCGTAGATATTGCATCTATGCGGCTTTCTGCGATTCATATGGAGGTGGTTCGCCCTGTGAAGCTCTCGAACGGGGGCGGCCGCTACTCCTGCTCAACCCCAACGGTTCGCGCTGGTGGCGCTTGGATTATCGCTACGCTGGCAAGTACAAGACCCTCTCCATGGGGTCCAACATCACTACCTTGATAGATACGGTGCTGCGCAAAACCGGGAAGCGCACCTTCCGCACGGTACAATCTGGCATCGGCGGAACCCCCGCTGAATCGGCCTGAAACCAGATCCTATGTGGGTTTAAAGGTTCCGCTGACCCGGTTGCCGTGAAATATTCGGGCTAGGGCGTGCCGCGACGCTTATTACACACGTGCGTTGCCGCGACCGTATGTCGGTATGCGCCAGCCCCCCTCCGCGGTCGCACCTTGCTGCGCAAGGCACTGCTCTGCGCTCCGAGGTTGCTATCCCAAATCGCCCTCATCGCATGGGTGAAATAAATGTCAACACGCCCTAAAGCCGCGACATCAGGACCTGTGTGAGTTCCTCGTCCGTCAGCACGATGGGGTTAGTTTTCATGCTGCTGCCCCTGCTGTTTGCGACCAGATGGGGCAGGTCCTCTTGCCTGATGCCGTAGGTGCCCAACCTGGCCAGAGCCAGCCGGCGGGTCCAGTCGTCGAGGGTTTCCACGAGAAAGGCCCTGGCTTCCAGGTCCGACATCTCCCGCCTTGCAAGCAGACGTCCCACGCGGGCGTACTTGCCCAAGGCGGGATGTGTTGGATCCCTCTCCTGGAGGGCCTGCATGTTGACCCGGGTGGCTGCGGCCACCAAGGTCCCGCACACGACGCCATGGGGGATGGGAAAGTAGGCGCCGAGTGGCGAGGCCAGGCCGTGCACCGAGCCGAGGCCAACCTGGGCGAGGGTGATGCCCGATACCAGGGCCGCATAGGCCATCCGCGTGCGCGAGTCGGCCGCCTCGGCGGCGCCTTCGTACCAGGGCAAGAGCCCATCCCGCACGGCCTCCAGCCCGGATATGGCCAGGGCGTCGGTAAAGGGGTTGGACTTGATGGATACATAGGATTCCAGCAACTGGGTAAAGGCATCCATGCCGTTGGCCGCCAGGATGCCTGGCGGGCATGTGGCCAGCAGGTCCGGGTCGACGACGGCGTATTCGGCCACCAGCCTTTCGTCCCGAAAGGACTTCTTGAAGCCGTCGGGTCCGGGGACGCTGAGTACCGCGTTTTTCGTGGCCTCCGAGCCGGTACCCGCCGTGGTGGGCACGGCGATGAAAGGCACGGACGGGCCGTTGTATGGGAGTTCGGGCCCAACGCCTTCCAAGTGGTCGCGTACGGAGTTTCCGGGGATCAGCAGGCCGGCGACCGCCTTGCCGGCGTCCAGGGCGCTGCCGCCACCTATGCCTAGGACAACTGAATAGCCTCCTTGGCGATGCGCTCTGACCATCTCATCCACCAAGTCCGGTGAAGGCTCGCCTTCCACGTGAACCAGTGCCCAGTCAGTGTTCTTGTGGGACAGCGCGTTCCTCAGATGGTCCCAATGGGATGAGCGGGTAAAGGAGCACGCCCCTGTGACGATCAGGACCCGTCTGCCGCAACGACTGGCCAGTTCGGCGAGGTGGTGGAATTTGCCTGATCCGAATTCGATGCGCGGCAACCTGGAAATGCCGAACGAGTTGAGCATGGCGCTATGTTCAAGACCGCTGTGGATCGGCCACATCCTACGCCAATGCCCATGGGTACCCAAGCTTGGTTCGGCAGCCAGCGGATGTGTCACGGATTCCCGAACCTAGTTGACATGGAAAGATTCGGCCTATATAGTTCCGCCTCTCTCGGACGCGGGGTGGAGCAGTTTGGCAGCTCGTCGGGCTCATAACCCGAAGGTCACAGGTTCAAATCCTGTCCCCGCAACCACAGCTCTTTAAAAGTCAACTGAAGCAAACAGCCTCTGGGGTGTGGGCATTGGGTTGAGGTGGAGCCGATCTGCGTTGAGTGGATTGGTGGAAGCTGCAAGGAAACCTGAAGCTTGCACTCTTGAGTTAATTCAAGTGAGTGAGCGGCCTGCTCTGAGAAGAGTGGGTTGGAAGTTAAGAGATTGAACTGAAGAGTTTGATCCTGGCTCAGATTGAACGCTGGCGGCATGCTTTACACATGCAAGTCGAACGGCAGC
>JBJKSP010000138.1:0-5193 GCA_046703865.1 Thiobacillaceae bacterium | reverse complement strand
GGGCCGCCCAGCCGCGGATATCGAGCGCCAGGTTCGCGCCTTCGATCCCTATCCCGGGGCATACACGCGGCACGGCGAGGAGGCCATCAAGGTCTGGCGCACCCGGGTGGTGCCGGGGGCGGGGGCGCCCGGTAAGATACTGTCCACCTCTCCGGCGCTGAGGGTCGCGTGCGGTGCGGGTGCGCTGCAGATCCTGGAACTGCAGCGGGCGGGGGGACGGCGAATGCCCGTCGATGACTATCTGACGGGGGCTACTCTCAGCCCCGGGGAAAGACTGGGATGACGGTGGCCGCAAATCCTCAGACGACTGTGAGGCGTTCCAGAAGGCTTGCGGTGAGGTAGATTCGGAATTGACGGCGTGCTCGGTGGGACTCTTTCGTCTGCCCGCCGGATGCAGACATTTCTTCCAACCCCGACCCATCCCGCAGGCCGGGGCGGCTCGGAGCTCAGTGGCGGGATCAGCAGCTGTCAACGTCGCCGGAATATTTCGACAGCAGAACCGTCGACGCCGTGTCCTTCACTTCAGTCTTGTATTTCCCCCAGCCATACACGTGGTTGAACTTACGCTTGAAGGCCTGGAAGAAGTCGTCGATCAGGCCGGTGCCGGACATGCCCGTGGCATAGATCTCGTCGGTGGCGGCGTCGTGCTCCAGGCGCACGGCCGCCAGAGGCTTGGCCGCCGCGCCGGTAATCACCTTGCCGTCGGCGGCCGGATCGAAGGCGCTGTTGTGGACGCAGCAGGTGATGGAGGCCGCCTGGCCGGCCACATCGCCCTTGCCCGGGATGTAGCTGATTTCGGTAGCCGCCTTTTCAGGGTAGGCGAGCTGATGGGTGCAGACCGCCAGATAGCTCACCACGCTCTTGTTCGGCCCGACCCCGCCCTCGCCCGCGCCCGGCAGGTTGATGAGAAAGCAGGGCGTGCTGATATAGGGATACATGAAGATATAGGCTTCCTCCTTGCTCAGGCTGGAGGCCTTGAGGGGCTGGCCGCTCGCGTCCACCAGTTTAACCTTGGCGAAATCCTTGACGTCCGAATAGACCAGCCGGCTTTGCACGCCGGCCGCGATGGCTGCCGCGCTGACGCTGCAAACCTTGATGAAGTTTCTCCTGTCCATGGCATGTCTCCTGTCTTAGGGTTTGAAGAGGGGCCGGACGGCCCCTCTTCGTGCTGCGAATGCGCTCAACCTTCGCCGAACATGTCGCGGTAGATGCCCCGTGCCCATTCCAGGTAGGCCCGGCCCATGGCCTGGTCGCGCTTCTCCCACAGTTTGGTGTCAGCGAAGCCCGTGATTGCGTCCGCCTTTGGATCATAGGCATACAAGGTGTCGATCTTGATGGCCTCGGGCGGGAAGGGATTGGTCATGGAGTAGCACACCGTCTCCGGAGACTCCCACTTAATCTCCTTGCCCTGGACACGCGCCGCCAACACCTTGGCGACGAAGTGGGCCTCGGAGTTGGAGGTGTTGGCGCTCTTGGAGTAGGGCTGGGAGCGCGCGTCACCGGTAATGTAGACGTAGGGATCGCCGATGTAGTTGTAGAAGCGGACGTCGTTGTCGCCCTCCTTCTGCGGGCTCTTGGTGGAAGGCGCCATCAGCCCGCACTGCTCGATCAGGGTGTTGCCGCGCACGTTGGGATAGATGCAGGCGTCGGCGAAGGGGTAGGAGTCGAACTCGGTCTTGATGATCTTCTTCTCGTGGTCCACGCCGGTGACGGCCTGGCCCGGCTTGTACTCGAGGACGTCCTTGTACAGTTCGTCGAAGGCGGCGTGGAAACCCTTTTTCTTGATGGTGACCTCGGGGTTGGCGTCCAGGATGATCACCTTGCCCGGGATCCCGTTGTGCTTGATCCATCCGGCCATCAGACAGGCGCGCTCATAAGGCCCGGGCAGGCAGCGGTAGTTGCCCCCGGGCACGGTCTGGATGAATACGCCGCCGTCGAAATTCTGGAACTTGTTGCGGATGGCGACGTATTCAATCTCCTTGATGAAGCCTGCGGGGAAGCGCTGCTGCACCTGATACCGGTTCTCCGGATCGGTCACGCCGATCTTGGGGTAGTCGTAGGAGATTCCGGGGGCCATCACCAGGTAGTCGTAGTCGACGGTGCCGTTGTTTGTGTACACCTTCTTGGCGGTGCGATCCAGGCCGGTGACCGTGGCGTTCACGAACAGGTATTTGTAGTTGTTGGCGGCATCCAGGAAGCTGTGGGCCGCGATGAACTCCAGGTTGATGATGCCCACGTACCACAGGTTGCTGTTGAAGGGGGAACAATACGCGTCCCGCTTGTCGATCACGACCACGTCCCACTTGGGATAGTCCTTCTTGGCGTGGGCCGCGATGGTCATGCCCGAGGTGCCCGCACCCACGATCACCAGCCGTGGCCCCTTGGCCTTCGGCAGATCGATGTAGTCATGGGTGGATATCATTGGCGCCTTGCTGCCCGAGGCGGCCACGGCGGAACCGCTCACGCCGGCGGCACAGCCGGCAGTACTGGCGGCCAGGACTGCACCGCCCATTTTTAGAAAATCACGTCTGCCGAGAGTCTCTTTCACGGTTATGTCTCCTCATGTACTGCTCGTTGATAACGACCTGGCCACCGAATTTCGGGGCCGGCAAGGGCAAAAACCCCGGACATCCTAGCAAGGACGCAAAGATAGGGTGTCAAGGGAGCGTAAATACTACGTTAAATTAGTACGTGTGACACCTTGCGCCACCTCAATATACCCTTAAGCCCATGGGGGAGGAAGGGATATGTATCCCGATACATCGTCATATTTGGCATGGCCTACTGAATTGAATTTTTGCCGGCATCCCCCATCTGATCAGCACTCGGAATTGCCGTGCGGGAGGACATTCCCATGCTGAACAACTGGCTCAAGACCACGATCCTGATGGCCGCCATCGTGGCCCTGTTCGGGGCGGTGGGTATGGCCATCGGCGGCACCCAGGGCATGATCATCGCCCTGCTGATCGCAGCCGCCATGAACCTGTTTGCCTATTGGAACTCGGACCGCATGGTCCTGCGCATGTACAACGCCCATGAGGTGGGGCCTGAGGATGCGCCGGAGTTCTACGGCATCGTCCAGGACCTGGCCCAGCGGGCCGGGCTGCCCATGCCCCGGGTCTATGTCATCGATGAGGCGCAGCCCAACGCCTTCGCCACGGGGCGCAACCCGGAACATGCCGCCGTCGCGGCCACCACCGGCATCATGCGTATCCTGACGGCGCGCGAACTGCGAGGCGTCATGGCCCACGAACTCACCCACGTGCGCAACCGGGACACGCTCATCTCCACGCTGTCCGCCACCGTGGCCGGGGCCATCGCCTCCCTGGCCCAGTTCGGTTTCCTGTTCGGCGGTGGCCGAAGCAACAACCGGGGCGTCCATCCGGCACTGCAGATCATCGTCATGATCCTGGCCCCCTTGGCGGCCATGCTGATCCAGATGGCCATCTCCCGTGCCCGGGAGTTCGGTGCGGACCGCGGCGGGGCCGACATATCCGGCGATCCCGAGGCCCTGGCCTCGGCCCTGCGCAAGATCGAGGCCTATGCCCGGGGAACCCCCATGGGCACGGCGGAGATGCACCCGGAGACCGCTCAGATGATGATCATCAATCCCCTCTCCGGGGGTGACCTGAAGGGTCTCTTCCGGACCCACCCGGCCACCGAGGAACGCATCCGTCGGTTGCTGGAACTCGCCAGCCGCGGGTCATAGGCCCCATGCCCGGCGGCCTGCCGGGTTAGGATCGCCCCTTATGGCCGCCCGCCCCATCAACCCCAGGAGTCTTGCTGCCCTCGTCGTCGCGGACGTCCTGCAGCATGGTCGCAGTCTGGATCGGGCGCTCGCGTCCCAGACCCTCACGGGCAAGATTCGAGCGGCAGTGCAGGACCTGAGCTACGGCGTCCTGCGCAGCTACGGCCTTCTCGATGCGGTACTGGGAAGCCTGCTGACGCGCCCCCTCACCGATTTCCTTTTGCGCTGCCTGATCCTCGTGGGTCTGGGCGAGTTGCTCCAGGGACGCACCCCGGCCTATGCCGTGGTCAATGAAACCGTGTCGGCCGCCCCGGTCCGCGCCCGCGGACTGGTCAACGCACTCCTGCGCAATTTCCAGCGACGGCGCGATACGCTCGTGGCGGCGGCCCAGGCGGATCCGGTCGCCCGCTGGAATCATCCGTCCTGGTGGATCGAGCGGCTGCGCAGCCAGTATCCCGAAGACTGGGAGGTCATCCTGACGGCGGCCAATGGCCACCCGCCCATGACCTTGCGGGTCAACCCCAGGCGCATCACGACAGAGGAATATCTTCAGCGCCTGAAACGATCTGGAATGGCGGCGGAACAGGCCGGCGATTGGGCACTCACCCTGGCCGAACCTGTGCCGGTCGTCGATCTGCCCGGCTTCGAGACGGGTCTCGTGTCGGTGCAGGACCTGGGCGCCCAATACGCGGCCCCCCTCCTGGACTGCAGCGACGGCATGCGCGTACTTGACGCCTGCGCCGCCCCCGGGGGCAAGGCGGGGCATCTGCTGGAACTGCACGATCTGGACCTGACCGCCTTGGATGTGGACCAAGGCCGCCTGGAACGGGTCCGGGAAAACCTCGACCGTCTGGCACTGCATGCCCATCTGATCCTGGGCGACGCAGGACGGCCCGAGGCGTGGTGGCAGGGCTCCGCCTACGACCGCATCCTGCTGGATGCCCCCTGCACCGCCTCCGGCGTCGTGAGACGCCATCCGGACGGCAAATGGCTCAAGCGTCCCGATGATGCAACAGGACTGGCTGCGGTGCAGGCCTGTATGCTTGAGGTTCTTTGGCCCTTGCTGGCGGTGGGTGGTAAATTGCTTTACGCCACCTGCAGCCTGTTTCGCGAGGAGAATGCGGACCAGGTGGAGTCCTTCCTGGCCCGGCATGGCGATGCGCAGTGTGAATCCCTGACGCTGCCGGGTGCCCTGGAGGGCCAGTTGCTGCCCGACCATCGCCATGACGGATTCTTCTATGCCCGCTTGGTCAAGACGTGACTTTCTCGGTATTGCCCTGTTGGGGACGCTGTGGTTATGGCTACCCTCCATCGGGTACGCGGAGGGCATCCGGCTTGAGCATGCGGAACTCTTGCAGCGTGGAGAGATCTGGGTGCTTGCGGGCGGGTACGACATTCAGGTCTCTCACACCCTGGAAAATGCCCTGAAGCGCGGCGTACAGCTC